>CAYLVV010000009.1:0-14772 GCA_964387215.1 uncultured archaeon | reverse complement strand
TTTTGAATCAGATTTTTTACGAACCCTGGGAAATAGTTTTATCATTGGAATAACATCCACAATAATAGCTTTAGTTTTTGGTCTACTTACAGCATATGGATTTTCACGCTATAAAATTAGAGGTGGAGATTTTTTATTTTTTTGGGTAAGTACTTATTTTCAGCACCTGAGAATTTTTTCAAATAATTAAATAGCTGTTTATTTTCTATTACAAATTCTATTTTCTTTCCTTTAACTTTTTTGTAGTAATTAAAAGGAAGTTTTTTAAGCACATCTTCAAACTCTCGGCTTATTTTGCCTTTATTTTGCACTATTCGCACCAAATATCCATAATACTCTTTCTTCCTACCTTTCCTAACTCTTCTGCGCTTATAGGTGCTCCCTTCAGCTAACCAGAATCCAAAAAACTTAAGCCAAAGATCCATTGGAATCTTCTTTTCTTTAATTTTTTTCTTCTCATACTTTTTTCCAAAATTTCTGTAAACTTCTATTTCTATTCCCGGAAGAGTGAAGTATTTTTCCTCTTTCCCTTTCCACTTGCCATTTTTTGGAATAAAATTTGTGTTTTTGTTGAATTTTTCTGCCTTTACAAATTTCTTCTTATATTTTTCTTTTATGTGTGGAGCATACTGATATACTATCATATTATGATTTGGTGTTACAAGTAGATCAAGTTTTTTAGATTTAAAATTATACATATGTCCATTAAAATCGAATTCAAAATATCTTACCGGTTTTTGAAGTTCTATTTCTCCATTTTCATTTAATGTAAAAACTTTTTCCCATTCTTCTAATTCGTTAAATTTTTTCCATCCATTTTCTGTAAGTATTTCTGTATCTTCAGAGTAGCATTCACCCTGTAGAGTATAAAAAAAATTTACTACCTGCCCTAATGCTGATGAGAAATGTTTTGCAGGTTTGCTTGTTATTTTTCCAGGAACACCTTTAAAGCCAATAAGCAACAAATCTTCCAAATCCCAACCCATGCAATAAGTCCCAAACAAAGAAAGATTGTGCAAATGGAATTTTCCTTTTAAGTGTGCATCTCTAATTTTCTTCGGATAAATTTTATAAAGCCAATAAAGTTTTACTGTTTCAGCAGATAAATAAAAGTTTAATCCCTGCAAAGAATAGGTAGTATTTGCATTCTCCCTAACCAACCAAATTTTCTGCTTCAAATAATCATCCGCAAGCTTAACAGGATCAATCTTTGGCATGCTATATTAAAGATTTTAGCAAATTTAATTCTTTCTTAGGTGTGATAAAAAAAGCTATGTTGTTGAGCCTTCCTCATCTAAATAAAATACTTCATCGCTTATTTTCTCATTGCTGCTTTTGAATCCAGGCAATATCTCCAACCTGTACCATGCCGATTTATACCATATTTTTTTGGGCAATATTTTTGTTGGGCTCAGCTTAAAAGCCTCCATTTCTTTAAAATATTCCCAGTTCATATAATGGCAAAAATCTTGTATAATATCCGTTATTACAGCATTATTCTTAAGCAGTATCTCCTGAAATTGTTTCCATCTAAAAATGGAAGAATCCTTTAATGTTAAACCAAAATAGCTTACGCCACCATCATGCTTAATTGTTGCAAATCCCCTTTCAACAAATGCCTGGAATGCAGCAATAGTCTCAGGCGGATCAGTAACAAAAACATCAAATTTATGCAAGAATCTCTCAGGAAAAGGATTCCTTAAATCAAATACCTCAGCTCTCGCATTTTCTATGCCTAATTTATCAACCCATTTATTAACGAGCTTAATTAATCTTTCATCTATGTCTAATATAACAACCTCTTTCGCCTTTTGCGTCATTGCAATTGCCAAACCGTTTAAATCATCTTCAGCACCCATGACCATTATCCTCTTATTCTCAAGATCCCCGCGCTGCATCATAAATAAAACTCTTGCAATTGTTGTTTCTGGCGTAACAGCACCTTGATCGTATTTTTGCAACATTTCAGGCCTTTCCGCTGCAGCTTGTAAAAACAGCTTATAAAGTTCTTTATCTGCGTAAAATGGTACGCCCCTACCTTCGCATGCCTTACATACAAAATCGTAAAATTTTACTCCTTCCTTAGCAAGCTTTTTACCTCTTTCCGTAAGCAAAATCTTTTCGCCTTCAATCTTTACCAAACCTTCATCTTCCAAAATTTTAATGAGCTTAGCTGCATATGTAATTGGAATATCTGCATAATCCAACATTTCCCAAAAATTACTACTTTTTTCTAATGCAGCAATCAGATTCTCAATATTCCTCTTATAAACTTTAATTCCAGCACCTTTTGCCTTTTCTAAAATCTTCTCAATCATTAAAACATTACTTCTCTTTAATTTTTTAAATTCTTCCTCTTATTTTTGCAACATCAATTAGATCTCTTAGGGCATTTACAAAAGCAGATTCAGTAAAAGTAATTTTTCCTTTATATTCTTTATAAATTTTAAATGTCTTTAGAAACGCTCTCTCCATTTTCTTCTTTAACTCATTAAAAACATAATCTTCATCCCAATAATAGCCTGTTAAATTTTGCACCCATTCTAAATAGCTTACGCTTACTCCACCTGCATTAGCTAAAACATCAGCTATGCTAATAATTTTATTATCATGCAATGTTTTGTCAGCATTAAAACTCACAGGCCCATTAGCTAATTCCAAAACCATTTTTGCATTAATGTTGTTTACATTCTCTTCTGTAATGACTCCTTCTATTGCAGCAGGAACCAAAATATCACATTTTACGCTTAAGACATCTTCAATTTCTTTTGCATTTTTAAAGCCAATAACACTCCTTTTTTCAGATTTTCTTTTATGTTCCAAAACCTTTGGAATATTTAAACCGTTTTTATTATAAATTGCACCTTTTGAATCTGCAACCGCTATTATTCTATAACCTTTTTTCCACAATATTTCTGCAAGATGACCGCCAACATTTCCTAAACCTTGAATTGCAATATTCTTGCCTTTAATATTAAATTTCTTTTTTGCAATCTCTAAAATGTAATAACCGCCCATTGATGTTGCAACTTCTCTTCCTTCGCTGCCGAAACATTCAACAGGCTTCCCAGTAATTACTCCAGGAACATTATAACCCTTTATTTTACTATACTCATCAAACATCCATGCCATTATTTGAGCATTAGTGTAAACATCCGGAGCAGGTACATCTTTATAAGGACCAATATAATCTGCAATATTTCTTATATACTGCCTGCTTATACTTTCCAATTCCTTTTTGCTTAATTCTTTTGGATTTATTGCAATGCCGCCTTTTCCACCACCAAAAGGCAAATCTGCAATAGCATTCTTAAGTGTCATTAAAAACGCTAATGCTTCAGTTTCTTCCAAGCATACTGAAGGATGGTATCTTATGCCACCTTTATAAGGCCCTTTTAAGCTGTTATGCTGCACCCTGTATGCCTTAAACTTTTCTCCCCTAATTTCAACCTCAAACTCCAGAATATTTTCAGGCTTTTCCAAAAATTTATATTCTTCTTTTTCTAAATTTAAAATTTCAGCAGCAGTTTCAAACTTCTTTAAACTTTCTTCTAAAAAATTAAATTTTTTTGGCATATGCTTAAAAAAGCTCTAAAAGAATTTAAAACTATTGCAATAGTGAAAAAATTCTCAGCTTAAAATCTTAAACAAAAGAAAAGCCAAAAAAATAAAGAAACCGATTATTATTGTTATTTCCGCCACAAATTTTGCATAAATAATTATTTCAGCCATTTTCTCATTAAGCAACCTCTTATTCATTTTTTTGCAGCCTCTTTAATTTTCTTTAGCCTAGTAAAATTTTCTCTTTCTAATTCTTCAAGTTTAAACTTGATTTTTTTCTGAACCTCTTTTGTTTTTGGAATAATAATATATTCCAAAGAGTTTACCTTTCTTTTAGTTTTTTGAATTTCTTCTGCTAATTTCTGCAATGCAAGCTGCCTCGCACATAATTTAACCAAAGTAGGAATTAGCTCTCTATAAATTTTTACTGCATAGTTTAGCTCTGATGAACTCTCATAAAAACCAAACCATTCAGCCTTTATTTTAACATCTTTTACATAAGGAACCATTACTGACATAACATTTTTTCTTACAATTTCTATTTCTGGCTCCTCACTAATTCCTAATGCAATCCTCTCAATATTATGGATCCCTTGTAGTGCTTCTGCTCTTTGTAAAGCATTTTCAGCTTCTTCAAGCCTATTGCCAATTTCCTTTCTAAGTTTTTTTATTTCCTTTAACGTTGAGAAGAATTCCATTATTAGTGCATCTCTCTTTTCTTTAAGCAATTTATGCCCATGTTCAGCTAACTTTAACTTTTTTTTAGTCTTTAATAACTCCATTCTTGTGGCTTTTATCTGTGGCATTTTAATTCACTTTTTCCAAAGTCCATATTTTTCTATAAATTCTTTTCTTATTCTTTTCATTTCCTTTTCAGGCAATAACTTTAGTAGTTTCCATGCTAAGCTTAAAGTTTCCTCAATGCTTCTATTTTCATCCAAACCTTGTCTAATAAATTTATCCTCAAACTCGTCCGCAAATTTCAAATATTTTTTATCTAATTCATCTAAAGATTCTTCTCCTATAACAGCAACCAAATCTCTAACCTCTCTGCCTTGAGCATATGCTGCATACATTTGGTTAGAAACATCAGCATGATCCTCCCTTGTTTTTTCTTTACCAATGCCATTTTTCATTAATCTGCTCAAACTCGGCAACACATCCATTGGCGGATATATTCCTTTCCTGTGTAAATCTCTGCTTAACACAAGCTGCCCTTCTGTAATGTAACCTGTTAAATCAGCAATAGGGTGTGTAATATCATCATCAGGCATAGTTAATATCGGCAATTGAGTTATGCTACCCTTTCTGCCTTTAATTCTTCCTGCTCTCTCATAAATTGTTGCCAAATCTGTATACATATAACCCGGGTAGCCTCTTCTTCCGGGAACTTCATTTCTTGCTGCTGCAATTTCTCTCAAACTTTCACAATAGTTGGTCATATCTGTTAGTATTACTAAAACATGCATATCTTTCTCATATGCCAAATATTCTGCAGCAGTTAATGCAATTCTTGGCGTTATAATTCTTTCAATTGCCGGGTCATCAGCAAGGTTTAAAAATAAAATACTCCTTTCAAAGGCTCCTGTTCTTTTAAATTCTTCTTGGAAGAATAATGCTTCCTCGCTTGTAATTCCCATAGCAGCAAAAACTACTGCAAACGGCTCTTTAGTTAAAACTGTTGCCTGTCTGGCAATTTGTGCTGCTAATAAATTATGAGGTAATCCAGAACCGCTAAAAATAGGCAATTTTTGTCCCCTAACTAAAGTATTCATTAAATCTATTGTGCTCATACCTGTTTGTATAAACTCATTTGGATGGTCTCGCGTATAGGGATTTATTGCAGCTCCATTAATATCTAATTTTTTCTCAGGAATAATTTTTGGGCCTCCATCTATCGGCCTAGAAGCACCATCAAATACCCTACCTAACATTTCAATACTAACTCCTAATTTCATAGTTTCGCCTACAAACCTAACACGTGTATTTTTCACATCTAAACCAGAAGTGCCTTCAAATAACTGTACTACTGCATAATCTTCAGCAACCTCCAATACTTGGCCTATGCGCTTTTCATTATTTGCAAGCCTTACTTCAACTAACTCTGCATAAGCAACATCTTTTACATTTTCAACAATCATCAAAGGTCCACTTACTTCTCTAACACTTGTATACTCCTTTAACATTTTACTCACCCCTCTTTGCAATTAACTTTCCAATCTCTTTTTCCAACTCTTCAATAATGCTTTTAATATAACCCTCATAATCCTTCTGATACTTCATTCTTGCAATCTTTTCATTAACTTCTAGAGCCTTTAACTCATTAACTCTTACACCTTTTGCTAATGCTTCCTTCCCCTTTTCATAGAAATATAATATAGTATTTAACATAGCATATTGCTTTTTTAAGCTACAATAACTATCTATTTCATGGAATGCATTCTGCTGCAAAAAATCCTCCCTAATGCTTCTCGTAATATGCAGTATCCATTTTTCTTCTTCTGGTAATGCATCTGGACCAACTAATTGTACAATTTCTTGTAATTCCGCTTCTTTTTGCAGTAATGCCATTGCCTCCTTCCTTTTCTCAGAAAAGTCTTTTTTAATATTCTCATCAAGCCACTTGTCTAATTCATTAGCATATAAGCTATAGCTAGTTAGCCAATTTATTGCAGGGAAGTGCCTTCTATATGCTAAAGGAGCATCCAATGCCCAGAATACTTTTGTAATTCTTAAAGTATTTTGAGTTACTGGTTCTGAAAAGTCTCCTCCAGGCGGAGAAACCGCACCAATTACACTAACACTTGCAGTCTTTTCATTTAATGTTACTACTCTTCCAGCTCTCTCATAGAATGCAGCCAATCTTGATGCTAAATAAGCAGGATAGCCTTCCTCACCGGGCATTTCTTCCAATCTTGCAGAAATTTCTCTCATTGCTTCTGCCCATCTTGATGTTGAATCTGCCATGAGTGCAACATTATAGCCCATATCTCTATAATACTCTGCAATTGTTATTCCCGTATATACACTTGCTTCTCTTGCTGCAACAGGCATATTGCTTGTGTTAGCTATTAAGCAAGTTCTTTGCATTAATGGTTTTCCTGTCCTCGGATCTTTTAGCTCAGGAAACTCTATTAGCACTTCCGTCATTTCATTGCCGCGCTCTCCGCAACCAATAAACACTACAATATCAGCATCGCTCCATTTAGCTAATTGATGCTGGCTAACTGTATTGTGGAATATGCAAGGAATAAAGCCACCAACAAAGTTGTGGGTATCTCTTACGGTTATATCATATACTGCTGTTTGTTTATTTATTATTTCTACGCTTTTTATTTCATCCAAGAAAATGCTTTCCAATGCCTGAGCAAGCAGTGCAAAGTTTTGCGCAACATTGCAGCTTTTTGCGATTTTTACAAACATTTCCGATGTTAGATTTTGCTTTTTATAAAAGCCTGCAGATGATAGGTTCTTCTGCTCTAAGGCAAACGGCTTATCAAATATAAATCTTCTGAATAATTCCGGATTCATCGGAACTATATCTGCAGCACAATAGTAGTATTCTCTTTCATAATAGTTTTCTATTTTATTTGCCTCCTTTGGCGGAATAAATATTCTATATCTCCCTTCTCCTTTTCTAATTCTAAAGAGGATACCCAATCTGCAAAGCAAATAACTTATTCCCTGCGCGATTCCCTGCGATGCGGTTGAGATCTCAAGCTCTGTTTTGCCGATATATCCATCGCAAACTATGTAGCCCTTTAGGAAGCTTCTTATTACGCTTTCCGGGCTGTTTATTAGTAGATTGTGTATTTTGCTATATTTGCTTTTTTTCCTCTTTGCAAATCCGAACCAGACTAAGAAATCTTTTAGCATCTTATTATTAGTTTCAATACTTTCAACTTTGTTTTTTGGCTTAATTTCTTTTGCATCTATATTAAACAGCTCCTTCATCAGCATTTTTATTTTCCTTCTCAGCTTTGAGTCTTTGTTAAAAAACGCTACTCTGTTTCCTACGATACTGCCATCAGCTAACATCATTCCTAAAAATTCCGCCAATTTTTCATCCAATATTCTTGGAATTCTTATAGCTTTACTCTGCCTTTCAGCCTTCAAACGCTCAACCTTACTTTCAACTTTCGCAAGCCTGCACAATTTCAAAAACACATCTGCGTTTGGATTATTTTTCATAAGATAGAACCCTATTAATTTATCGTACGAGATTCCCAAAAGTTTTGATAGCTCTTTTTTAGAAATATTTCTCTTTTTGCACACAAAGTCGCAAAGCTCCTTAAATCTTTTTTTATCTTTCCCGCTTACTATCCTGCCAGAGACAAACTCAATTTTTTGATATTCTTTATTTGCCGGCAACATTCTTGGCATCGCAACAAACATTCCCTTGCACAAATTTTTTGCTTGCATCTCCTTTATTTCCAAATTCTCATCCAGCACAAATAGCTTGTGCAATGGAGTTAATTCAAATTCCCTTCCACTCCTTGTCTTTATTCTAACTACCTCCGTTGTAAACCCTTTATAGATGTGCGTTGCTAAGCCTTCTTTGATAGTGGTTCCGTCAAATGTAAATATTTGAATAGGCTCTTTGAGCCTTATCATCTTTTCGTACTCATTTTCTTCAACAACTTCGTTCTCTGCATTTTTCTCAATTTCTTTATACAAATCCTCTATATTCCTTATACCATCAGCTATTAATATTGGAGTATCCGGCATTACGCATTTTCCCGCGCCAAAAGGTCCTGGTATACAAGCAGTACCGCCTTTCGCCATTGTAAAAAATGTATCAAATACCCTCTGGCCAGTAACTAAAGGAATGTTTGGCTTTAACCTCTCTTTAAAAGGCCTTGCAAAACGCACAGGCCATTCCTGCTTTAAACTTAAACCAATTTTTTTATTTCCAATTTTAAGTTCTGCAATTTTTTCATCAACCTTAAATTTCCCTTCCTGAATGTTTAATAATTCTCCTTCTATATTTGGAGGAACAAGAATGTAATGCTTGGCAACTTCAGTTTCTTGCACATAACCTATAATGCTTCCTCCTTTAAGCCTTTCCCCTTTTTTTGCTGTTGCAATAAACTCAAATTTTTTATCTCTTGGCAATGCCGGAAGTTTTATGCCACGGGTAATAAAATCTCCTGCCTCTTCAGCAATTTTATGTAAAGGCCTAGCAATACCATCATAAATATTATTAAGCAACCCAGGACCTAATTCAATACTCAGAGGCGTTTCAGTACATAAAACTTTCTCATTTGGCTTTAAGCCGGAAGTTTCCTCATAAACCTGAATTATAGCCTTATCTCTAACAAGTTCAATAATTTCCCCTAATAATTCCTCCTCACCAACATAAGTCACATCATACATTTTTGCTCCTTTAAGGCCTTTTGCAACAACTACAGGCCCAGAAATTTTGCTAATTTTTCCCTTTATCATTTACACCACCTCAATTTCAATTCCAACAACACTCTTAATCAACTCCTTTAAGTCATCAATATTGCTGAAATTTTTAGCATCATCTGGCATTATTACAACATTTTTAAATTCTCTAAGTTCAGGAACTTTTTCAGCAATACTAATATTAGTTACTATCAACTCTTGAGGATTATTTTTTACAATTTCCAAAATTTTTTTCCTATCTTCCAAAAAATAACTTTTTTTAATTCCAGCTAATTTCATACCTAATGTAAATTTTTTATTTCCAATTACTATCATTTCAAACACCTTAAACTATTAATCCCAAAATTTCCTCCTCTTTAAATTTTGCATCAATTCCTTTGATAATTGCAGCTAAATTTTTTGCCTCAAATTCTTTCTTTATTAAATATGTAAAAATTGGAATTATTCCCAAGTTATGCATCATTTCTTCTTTCTCAACAAACTCCATATAAAGCTTCCATAAACCTATTTCAACCTCTGCCAAATTTTTATTTCTTTCATATTTCTGCATTAATTCACCAAATTTTCTTTTAAAAATTCCATCTAATGCTTGTTCTAATTCTTCCAAACTTCTTGCTTTTAACATTTTATCCATTGCTTCATTACTCCAACTGTGCTTACCCTTAACAATCAGCCTCTTTCTTTTCTCATAATTCACATCTCTCAACACACATTTTATTAATGCTAATAAATTCTGCACATCAAATTTCATTCTCAAAATTCTTTCAACCTCTTTTTTATTTCCAACTTTTGCTTTTTTTAGGGATTTTAAAAAATTTCTTAATGCAAAGCTGTCCAAAGCAATTTCAAATTCCTCAATACTTTTATAGTCCTTATCAAAAACTTCTGCATATTTTGTTTCAGCCATTACAACTCTTATATCTGCAATAGTTTCAGCCTCTAATAAATGCTTCAGGAGTACATCATTAATGTTTCCTACAGCATAGCACAATTTGCTAATGTCTTCCTCAGCATTAGTTACTTTTGCTCTGTAAATAGTTTTTATTATTGGAGTCTCATAAAATACTAGGAAATTATCCAATAGTTCTGCAGTTTCCTTTGGAACTATTTTTTTAACTTCATCAATCTCATTTACAACATATTTTTCCAATGCTAAATGCATTTCCGAAGCATTATTGCTTTCAGCCAATATCTCATAATATGTTGTATTTTGTAGTTTTGCTAATAACTCATCCAGGCTTTTGCATTTTGCTAACTCTTTTTCTTTGCCTTTTATTGCATATAGGCCTCTAGCATTAAGTCTTGCATTTGCATATATGTATGGCCCAATCTCTCTTACTTTTGCATACGCTGCAATTATTGCCGCAAAAGTAATTCCTATTAGGCTACTTAGTAATATTAATTCCATTATTTCCACAGCTCCTTTGCAATAACCTCTCTAATATTTTCAATTTTGGCTTCTAGCATTCTTTCTAAGCTAAAATCAATTTCTGCATCTTCTGTAATGAATTTCACACCTTTAATGCTCTTATCTAATTTTGCTTTTTTGAGAAGTTTCTTAAGTTTCTCATTTCCCACTATTGCAAAATTGTATGTTTTGGGCATATTTTTCTTTACTAGCTTTGCATACTCTTTACTTTTTGAAATCTCTTCAAACTTCTTTCTTAATTCAGCAATTACCTTTTCAATTAATTCCTCTCTTAATTCCTCATATTCTCTTTTCGCTTTTAGCTTTTCCTCATTCAAAGTACTTGCTTTCACTGTTTCCAATTCCTTTTTCATTTTTTGCAAATACTCATTTCGTATCCTCTTAATTTTTTCAGCAGTATTTCTTTGAATTTCCTTTTCTTTTTCCTGAATTGCTTGTTGAAACTCTTTTAATTTCTGCAAATAATGCTCTTTTATACTATCCTTTATATATCTCTTATTTCCTAGTTGCATTTTCTCATCCTCTTCAGCCTAGTACTCCTAAGCCAACTACTAACACTATTAGTGCGCAGATAAATCCGAATATTGCAGGTGTTTCTACCTGGCCGCCGAAAACAACACAAGGCACAAAAGCATCCTTATTTTTTGAACAGCTTACAATGCCTGCAGCACTTACCATTCCCTGGAATATTCCGCTTAAGCCTGTTAGTACTACTAATACAGCAACTCCTAACATTACAAATCCATCAACAACACTAAGTTCTTTTGCTGCTCCGAGTAAGCCTGCACCCATTGCAATGAATAATGCTGTTATAAATCCATAAACTACTTGTGTTTGTGGTAACGCCTGTAGTACTAAAGCGTTTGTGAAGTTTTCTTTATTTTCTGCTACTGCTCCAGCTGCTGCAACACCAGCATTCTTTAAGCCGATCATAGATGCAATGCCTGTGCCACCTAATGCTACTGCAGCAGCAATTGCTGCCAACACTTTTCCTGTTAAAATGCTCTCTAAAGCCATTTATTCCACCTCCGTAATATATTTTTTTCTTTTTGCAATGAAAGGCTGATAAGCATAACCTCCGCCCTCATAAAACTTCTGGAAAAATTCCAAAAAATGAAGTCTTATGCTGTGAATAAATGCACCCAAGCCATTCATTGCCATATTAAATAAATGTCCAACTATGAAGACTCCTATTGCAATAATTATGCCAATAAATGGAATCATGTCATTAACCAATAATGCCATAAAATTCACAGCTAAAGCAATACCTGCTGTGCCAACAGCCAATGCTGCAAGTCTTGAGTATGAACATAAATCTCCTACTAAACCACTAAAATCAAAAATACTTAATAGTCCCATTGCAATATTATTCTTTTTACAATTCGCAATTACATGCACAATTATAGCAGCAATTATTGCAAATATTCCTATTAATATTAGAGGCTTAATTAATAACGCAATAGCTGCACCAATTAAAAAACATAACCTAGTTAGTTGCGTTGAAATCCCTTCCAAAAATTTATTATATTTAAAATTCTCGTATAATCCTATTGATAAGCCAATAAGTTGATGTAAAAAAGCCAGAACAAATGCGATGCCAATAACGCTCATAACATCCTTCATTGGATCTAATAACATAGGAACTTTGATACCTAACTTTTGCAAAATATCTCCGCAGTAAGATCCAAATGTTACTCCTAATAGTGCAGTAAATATTCCTAAAATTAAAATTAACTTCCCAAAGTTTTTCAAACCTTCATTATATTTGCCAATTCCGTACATCATTAGTAATCCTATTGCAGCCAATAAAGCTCCATAGATTGCATCAGTAAGCATAAAACCAAAGAATAAAGCATAACTTAAAGCTAACACTGGCGTTGGATCAACTCTTTTATATTTAGGTAATGAATATAAATTAGTAATAATTTCAAATGGCTTTATAATGCCAGGGTTCTTAAGTATTGTTGGTGCATCTTCCCTTTCTGCTAAAATACAAAAGCATTTGAATTCTTTAACTAATTTATTAAATTTCTCTAAGTTCTCCTTTGGCATCCATGATTCTACTAAAATAAAGCTATCGCTTGCACCAATAAACTCAAATGCCTCTAATCTCTCTTTAAGAACATTTAGTTCTTCTTTAAGTCTGTCTATTTTTAAACTATAGATTTTATGTAACCTTTCCAATTCTTTATGCAGCTTTTCAATTTCATTTTCAATTTTTTTAATCTCTAAAACTAACTCCTCTGCAATCTCTAATGGAGTTTTTTCCTCATACAAAACTTTTAATTCTTCAAAACCAATTTTATGCAAAATTGCTTCAATTTTTGGATAATCTTCCTTAAGCATAATAATGCTAATAAAAATCCTTTCATTAGCTTCATGCAATAAAAAACAGCATTTATCCTTAAGTTCTAAAATAAGCTTTTTTACATTTTCTTTTAGTACTAATCCATTAATAATTTTTAAGTGTTCAGTATCTTTGAACTCATTTAACTTAAGATTTGGAAAATAAGAAATATTCTCAAGTAAAAAAATTTTTTCTCTTTTTTCCTTTTCCAAATTACTAATTTTTTTTATCACATCTCTAACCTTTGGTTCAATTTCATCCAAAAGTTTTTCAACTTCAGAAATAATCTGTTTATCAGAAAGAAGATTAACTTTTATTTGCTCAGGTTTTTTAGGAATGAACAATTCCTTAATTAAATTTTCTACAGGCTTAATTTCAAAAGGTTTAAATTGTTCTTCTATAAATGAAATTCTTCTTTCAAATTCCCTTACCTTTTCTAACTCACCCTGCCTGTAATTTTCCCTACTAAAATTTTCAACTTTTTTGAGCTGACAAATTCCCAGCTCGTGTAATTTTAAGATAAAATCCTCTACTTTTCGTTTTGGTACTATTGTTGAGGTATGCCAAATATCTGCCGTTGAAAACATTTTTTCTCAGCCCAATAAAGCACTTTTCGCTTTTTCTACAGCTTTCTTAAAATTTCTTTTGAATTTTTCCTCAAGCTCTTTTTCCTTTTGTTTATATTCTTTAATTATTTTTTGAGCATCTTTTTGAGCATCTTTTTTTGCATTTTCGATAAGTTTCCTTCTTTCTTCTTCTAAAGATTTTTTTTCCTTTTCAAGCTTCAACTTCATTTCTTCTTCAAATTCTTCCAATTTCTTTTGTAAAGCTTCCTTTTCTCTCTCAAAAAATTCCTTCTGTTCGTTTTCAAAATTTTTTAATTCCTCAATAATATTTTGCATCTGTCTACCCCCCAGTAGATGTGAAATTTTTCAAGAATTAGAGCTTACAATGAAATCCAATAGCTAATAATTTAAAAATCTTTTTTCGGCAAAAAGTGAAATTTTTAAAATCTTTTGCGAGTTGGAATTCCAAACTAATTTTCTTTTTAAGAAGAATTAGTTTTTAGATATTTAAATTTTGGAATATCAAAAAGTAAGGATTTTGCCGGAGGGGGAAAATTTAAAAATGAAAAAAAACATCCCTGTTGTTGGAAGTAAAAAAAGAGGAAATTTAGCATACCAATTTAGATTAAAATAGAAAGCAAAAATGATATTGGAGAGGGTAAGATGAAAGTAAGAAAATATGATGGTAGAATACAACCATACAACGAGAAAAATATTGCTGAGAGTATTTTTAAGGCTGCTAGAAGAGTAGGAGGAAGAAACTATAAGGTTGCAGAAAGATTAGCGAAAGAAGTTACAAATTATTTGAGAGAGAAATATCCTGATGTTGAAATTTTAGATACTAATACAATAGGAGATGCTGTTGAGAAAATACTAATCGAATTTGGGCATGCGAAAACAGCAAAGGCATTTATTTTACATAGAGAAAGAAAAAAAAGGGCTAGAGAAAGAATAAAGGTTGTTAGAAAGCTCAAAGAAAAATTAGATACTACTGATAGGCTATTACTTGTAAGCGGAGTAACAAAAAGTACATATGAACCTTGGAATAAATTAAGGATTGTTGAATATTTGCAGAAATTGTTAGGCTTAAGCAGCGAGGATGCATTTGAAATAGCTGATAATGTTGAAAATAAAATTATTAAATCCGGAATGCAAAGAATAAGCACTTCTTTAATAAGAGCATTGATTGAGAATGAATTATTTGAATTAGGTTACACGGCTGAATTGGAAAAGCAAAATGTTATAGGAATTCCTATTGAGGAATTAGAATGCATGATTTCAGAAATGAGTAATGAAAATGCAAATACAATTGCAAATAATCCTGAAGCAGTTAATTTGGCTATTGCTGAGAAAGTACTTAAGCAATATGCTTTGCAGAATATCTTTAGTAAAGATGTTGCTGATGCGCATCTAAAAGCTGCAATCCATTTGCATGACTTAGGATATCCTGTTAGGGTTTA
>CAYLVV010000008.1:0-15292 GCA_964387215.1 uncultured archaeon | reverse complement strand
AGAGAAAAAATAAATCCGAGGAGATTATTTGAGTTATTGGCTCATGATGATGTTGATAAGGCTTTAGAATTAGTAATTTCAAAGATTGAAAATAATTCCAAAGACTAAATAATCTTTTTCCTATATTTCACATACTCCCACATTGCTTTAAATGCTGAAGCTGCTGTAAACGGTGAATCAAAAGTTGTCATTCCTTTTTTCTCCAAATTCTTTTTATGTTTTAATGCATAAATGCCACCAGCACTTATTATTGTAACTGGCTTATTTCTATTTTTTAAAATTTCAGCCATTTCTCTATCAATGGATGGCTTAATTGTCGGTACTTGGAATAATAAAATTAGAATTATCCCGTCAATATTTTTATCTTTTAAACAATTTTCTACGGCAACTCTAAATCTTTCATTGTTTGCGTCGCCGGTTAAATCACAGGGGTTTTTTATTATTGCATATTTGGGAGAAATTTTCTCAATTTTTTTTCTCGTTTTTTCCTGCATTTTTGCAAGCTTTAGATTATTCATAAGTACGGCATCTGTTGCAAGTACACCGAAGCCGCCGCCATTAGTAATTATCTGGATTCTGTTTCCTTTAAGCAATGGTTCATTAGAAAAAAACTTTGCAAAATTAAAAACTTCTTTTAATGTTTTTGCCTGAACAATGCCACATTGCTTAAAAACACCTTCATAAACTTTGGCATCTCCTGCTAAGCTTGCAGTATGCGAAGCAACACTTTTTGCTCCTTCATCTGTCAAGCCACCTTTTATAACAATAACAGGCTTTTTTGAGGAAGCATATTTTGCAGCTCTCAAAAATTTTTTACCATTTTTAACTCCTTCAATATACGCAACAATTACATTTGTTTCTTCATCATCTGCAAGAAATTCTAGCAATGCGGATTCGTCAACATCCATCGCATTTCCATAACTTATAAATTTGCTTATTCCATAGCCTCTAACAGAAGCCCAGTCCAGCACTGCAGCTCCTAAAGCACCGCTTTGCGAGATAAAGGAAATATTTCCATCTTTTGGCCTTTTGCTCCTATAAGGAGGATTAAACAAAGAGTCAATACCTCTTTTAGTATAAAGTATTCCTAAAACATTCGGACCAATAATTCTCATTTTGGGATATTTTTTAATAATATTTTCAATCTTTTTTGTAAGCTTAAATTCTCCAATTTCAGCAAAACCTGCTGTAATAATTACTACAGCTTTAACCCCTTTTTGGCCGCATTCCTCCAAAACTTTTGGTACTACAAAATTCGGAGTAGCTATAATTGCTAAATCTACAGGTTCAGGAACATCCTTAACACTTTTCAAGCATTTAATTCCCAAAATTTCTTTCCTATAAGGATTTATTGCATAAATTTTGCCCTTAAATTTTCCCTTTACAAAATTTTCCAACTCAACATAGCCAATTGCACCTTTAGTGTGCGAAGCACCAATTATTGCAACATTTCGCGCTTTAAAAAACCATTCAATACCTTTTTTTCCTTTAACCATTTCATTTCACTTTTTTATGGAATGTAAACCTTTCCGTCATACTTTAGCAATTCGTCCCATTTTTTTCTTATTAGCTCTTTTAATTTTTTCAAATCCTTTTTTGGAATTCCTTTGTAGCGTTGTTGATATTTTAGGAATTCTTCTAATGCTAATAATTTTTTAGGTTTGAAGTTTAAATGAAGAACTCCATCCTCAGTTATCTCATATAAAGGCCAAAAGCCGGTCTGTACAGCCAATCTTGAAAGCTTGACAGAATGCCATGGATTAATGCCCCAACCAGGAATGCAGGGCACTAATAAATTAATAAACCCTGGTTTGTTGCTTTCTTTAATACGCCTGATTTTATTCATATAATCTAAAGGAAAAGCAATACTTGCAGTAGCAACATAAATTTTATGTGCAGCCAATATTTTTTCAATTTCCTTTCTCGGCCAAATATTTCCGGTCTTCAATTTTTTTCCTCTTGGTGTTGTCCTTGTTTCTGCTGCATAAGGTGTAGCAGGACTCCATTGAGCGCCTGTATTTCCATAAGTTTGGTTGTTATAGCATATATAAATAATAGGCCTCTTTTTCTCAAAAGCGTGACTTAAACTTTGGAAGCCTATATCATATGTTGCGCCGTCTCCAACATAACATAAAACATTAAGCTCAGGTTTCATCAGCTTTATTGCTGCAGCGGTTGGTGCTGCGTTTTCTATAGCGTCATAAACCCAACCTACTTTTAAAGGAGTGTGCGGAATTACGCAAAGTAATGTCATGCAGCCAGCTGCATTTATAACAACTGTGTTTTTTCCTAATACCTTTAATGCTAATTTAATTCCCATTGCACCTGGGCAACCTTGGCACGTAAAACTGCCTCCTACATAAAGTTCTTCTTTGCTTGGAATGTCCTTAAATGTTTTATAGTATTGTTCAACCATTTTTTTCAACCTTTTTTCTTCAACTTTTTTTCCAAAATATCTTCCCAATCATTAAAATCAATTCTCCCTTTTTTCTTTTTTGCATCCTCTCTCAATTTTTTGATAATTCTCATTATCTTTTCCGGGGTTTGCATTATGCCGCCCAAACCTAAAATATAATTGCTCAATACAGCATTACTTTTAATTTCATATAAGCATAAGGCAATTTCTGGCCACATAATGCCTCCTAATCCAGGAGCAACATTTCTATCCAAAACGCCAATGGCTGATGGATTAATTTTGTTTAATGCCTCCTCTAATTCCTTTCTTGGCCATGGCCTTATCCAATTCAGCTTTAACAAACCAACTTTTATTCCATTTTTTCTTGCTTTAAGGATTGCATTTTTTACTATTGTGGATATTGCACCCTGGCTTATTAGCAATAATTCAGCATCTTCTGTCATAAATTCCTCAAAGAAATAATATTTTCTTCCGAAAATTTTGTCAAATCTCTTGAATTCTTCTTTAGCAACAGCAATTGCATTTCTTGCTGCAATGTGCTGCTGAATTCTTGGGAATGTATACTCTATGCCAATTGCAGCACAGCCCTGGCAATTAAGTTTTCCTTTTTTAAGCACTGCATGTTTTGGCTTATAAGGCTTTAAGAATTTGTCTACTTCCTTTTGTTGCGGAACATCTACAGGCTCACGGGTATAACTTAAAATATAACCTGCTAAGCCAACCATTGCTGGTAATAATACTTTTTCATTTTCAGCAATACTAAAACTCAAAAGTATAAAATCTAAAACTTCCTGATTATTTTCTGCATGGCTCATTAGCCAGCCGCAGTCTCTTTGCCCTAAAAAATCATTATGGTCAACCCATAATGTTATTGGAGCCGCCATTGCTCGGGACATAACACCCATAACAATCGGCAATCTCATTCCAGAAGCAGCATATAAAATCTCGTGCATTAACATAATTCCTTGGCTTCCTGAAGCAGTAAAAACTCTTTCTCCTGCGGCTGAAGCTCCTAATGCAGCGCTAATTACAGAATGCTCAGAGTCAAGCCTATCAATAATAACATCATCCCATAAACCATCAGCTTGCCATTCGGTAATTTTTTCAATAAATTCGGTTTGCGGAGTTATTGGAAAGTTTGGCACATATGCAACTTTTGCTAATTTTGCAGCATACGCACATGCTTCATTTCCATCCAGCAAAGTTCTCATTTTTCCTCCTCCAATTTTATTGCTTTTACCGGGCATTCATGCCAGCACAATAAACATCTTTTGCAGGTTCTATAATTAATTTTTGGTTTTCCATTAATCCATCTTATTGCCGCTTCAGGACAATAAATATAACATATTTTGCATCCTACACATTTTTTGTAATCAATAACCGGCCTTTCTTTTCCCCATGTGCCTCTATTTACTTTTTCAGCATTTCCATTTGCAGCCAATATAGGCATTCCCTTTATGCCCAAATATTTTATTTTCTCTTCTCTCATTTTTTCACAACCCTTATTTCTTTTGCAGCTCTTTTGGCAGCTTTAATATTTTTATTTACAATTTTACTTCCATATCTCTTTAGCTCTTCCTTAATTGCATCTTCCAAATTTTTTAATGTTATAACATCACAGATTTTTGTGAAAGCACCTAAAGCTGCGGTATTAAATATTTTCTTGCCTAAAATTTCTAGTGCAATTTTTGTGGCATCCACAGCATAAACTTTTCCAACAATTTTTTTGAATTCAACATCTTTGCTTTTTGGACAATTTATTAATGTAATTGTTTCCTTTGATATTCCGCTAAAGACATTTATAATTTTAGGCAATGTATGGTCAAAAATAAGTAGGTGGCTTGGTTTGGCTATATAACCTCTCTCCAAAATTTTTTCTTTGGAAATTCTCACAAAGGCTTGTAATGGGGCGCCTCTCCTTTCCGCACCGTAAATTGCAAAATCCTGAGTCTCATAGCCATTTGAAAATGCAGCTCTGCCTATTAATTTTGCTGCTAATCTCGCTCCTTGACCCCCTCTGCCATGAATTCTTATCCTTATCATCGCATAAATAAAAAATTTTCAGCATTTAAATTTTGTGGTTTTGAAAAAAGTTGTTTTTTAAATAAATATTTTAATAATCTTTTTTCCGGTAAGATATTTTTATGACAGCTGAGGATTGTATATTTTGTAAAATCGTGAATAATAAAATTTCAGCACATAAAGTCTATGAAGATGAGCATGTATTAGCTTTTTTGGATATAAATCCAATCAATGATGGACATACTTTAGTAATACCTAAGAGGCATTGTGAAGATTTTTTACATCTTGAGGAAAAAGAAATAAATTCTTTAATGCAAGTTGTGCAAAAGGTTGCAAAAGCAGTAAAAAAAGCAACTAATGCGGACGGCATAAATATAGGAATGAATATTGGCAGAGCAGCAGGTCAAGTAATATTTCATGCTCATATACACATAATTCCAAGATTTGAGAACGATGGCTATAAACATTGGCAAAGGCTGCATAAGGAAAAACCAAAATTTGAGGAGATTGCAAAAAAAATAAGAGAGGCATTGCAGCAGTAGGAAAAATATTTATAGGAGTACAATACTAATTCAAATTATGTTGGGCATAATCGGCTATGGAAAAATGGGTTCTGCTATTGCAAAATTTGCACTCAAAAAAATTTCCAAAATTTATGTAAGAGATCTTAAAAAAATAAAGAAGCTTCCTAAAGGAGTAAAACAAACAAACCTTTATGAACTGCTCAAAATTTCTAAAGTTGTTTTGCTTGCTGTAAAGCCTCAAGATATGAAGGATTTACTTTTTGATATAGATGAAATTTTAGGTTACGGTGAAAGGAAGAAAAAATTATTTATTACAATTGCCGCAGGATTAAGGATTAAATTTTATGAGGATTATTTAGGCAAAGATGTTAGGCTTATTAGAGTGATGCCAAATATTTGCATCAGAGTTGGACATTGCACAGGCTGCTATATGTTAAACAAAAACGTAAAAAAGAAAGATATTTTCATTTTTGAAAAAATTTTTGGAAAAAATTTAATTAGGGTTAAAAATGAAGAGTTGTTTGATGTTGTTACAGCATTAAGTGCATCATCCCCAGCATTCATTGCAAAATTCATGAAAGCGTTTTCTAATTTTGCAGTTAAAAATAAACTTTCTAAAAGAGAAGCTGAAAAATTGATTATAGAAGCAACTTTAGGTACTGCCTTACTTTTAAAAGAAGAAAAAATTTCATTTGATGAACTTATTGAGAGTGTGGCTTCTAAAAAAGGGACAACTGCAGCAGGTTTAGAAGAATGGAAAAAATATAAGCTGGATATATTACTTAATAAAATTCTTCTAAAAACTCTGAAAAGAGCAAAACAGTTAGCAAAAGGAAAATGAGTTAAAAGCTTTTTCTCTTTCCTTTAGTTATGCGCTATTATATAACAACACCGCTATATTATGTAAATTCAGTTCCACATATTGGCACTGCATATACAACGATAATGGCAGATATTATTGCAAGATATAAGAGGCTTCAAGGCTACAAAGTTTTTTTTCTTACCGGCACTGATGAGCATGGCTTAAAAATTCAGAGAGCTGCAGAAGCTGTAGGCAAAAAACCGAAAGAGTTTTGCGATGGGATAGTAAAAAAGTTTGTTGATGCTTGGAAAAAGCTGAATATAAGCTATGATTATTTTATAAGAACAACAGAAGCAAAACACGAAAATGCTGTTAAAGAGCTATTTTTAAAGCTGAAGGAAAAGGGGGATATTTATTTGGGAAAATACGAGGGCTATTATTGTGTAAGCTGTGAAAATTACATTCCAGAGTCAAAACTCAAAGAAGGAAAATATTGCCCAGACTGCGGCAGAGAAGTTGAGTTAATGAAAGAAGAATCCTATTTCTTTAAGCTCAGCAAATATCAGAATAAACTTTTAGAATACTATCAAAAAAATCCAGATTTTATTTTACCCAAATTTAGGTTAAAGGAAATTGTAAATTTTGTAAAATCCGGCTTACAGGATATAAGTATTACAAGAACTTCTTTTAGGTGGGGAATACCCGTGCCGTTAGATGAAAAGCATGTTTTTTATGTTTGGTTTGATGCATTAATTAATTATATTTCAGCTATTGGCTATCCGAAATGTAATGAATTTTGGCCTGCTGATTTGCATATTGTTGGAAAGGACATCCTAAAATTTCATGCTGTTTTATGGCCTGCAATGCTGATGGCTGCAAATTTGAAATTGCCAAAACATATTTTTGCACACGGTTGGTGGTTACTGGGCAAAGAAAAGGTAAGCAAAAGTAAAGGCAATATTGTAGATCCTATACAATTAGCGGAAAAATACGGAGTTGATGCCTTGCGTTATTTTTATGCTGCAGAGATTCCTTTTGGCCAAGACGGAGAATTTAGCGAAGACAATTTAAAAAAGAGATTAAATAACGAGCTTGCAAATAATTTAGGGAATTTAGCATTAAGAATTTACACGCTAATAGAAAAATTTTGCAATGGAATAATTCCTTTAGCTGATGTTATTCCTGAATTAGAGGAATTTACTATTAGAAAAGTAGTTGAGGCTGAAACACATGTTGAGAGGTTTGAGTTTAATTTAGCAGTTGTAAAATTAAATGAAATTATAAATGAAGCTAATAGAATTCTTAATGAAAAATCTCCTTGGAAAAAAGAAGTTACGCAACAGGAAAGAGAAAAGATACTTTATAATATAGCTGAAGTTTTAAGGATTATTTCTATAGCATATTATCCGATAATACCGCAATCTATGGAAAAATTGCGCAGAATGTTTTCATTCTCAGAAAAATTTTCATTTGCAGATGCTAAAAAATTTAAATCAATTCCGCCCTTAACTAAACTTTCAAATAGAGAAATTTTATTTAGGAAAGTAAAATAAAAATTATAAAAAAATTTTATTCAGATTTCTTTCTTCTTGTTATTTTTGCAAAATTTCCATAGCGTATATATTCCACTTCATCCCCTTGGTTTATTTCTAGCTCAGAGGGTTTCTTACATTCAAACATTTCGTAACTTTCCATATCCATAAGTTGTAAATTGTCTGCAACAACTGCAACAACCTGTGCATTGCTCTTTTTAATTATTGGCACTTCTACATCTGCTGAAGTAGGCTTCAACAATGTTTTTTTCTGTCCGGTGAAAACATCTATAGCTGTTACTCTTGCTTTTGCAGAACCATGTTTTCCAGGTTTAGATTTTTCTATACTCTTTACTTGGCATACTTTGCCATCTATAAGCACATAGTTGCCTGGCTTTAAGCTACCCGCTTTCGCAAATTTTTTTTCCTCCATTTTAACTACCTCCGAAATAATAATTTAGGAGTGTTACTGCATATCTTCTAACAGCTTTTATACGGAGTGATGTAAGTATATTTGCAGCATCTATTAAAAAACTTGCGCCTTTCATTTCTGCATTTTTTAGAATTTCCTCTCTAACTCCAAATTCTAATAAATTCTCTTTAGCATTTTCAATTATTCTTTTATATGCTAAAACCATTTTTTCGCTTTCAAACCATTCTCTTGATGCATGCCTGTGGGCAAGAATTAGTTTAAATAATGTAGTAATAGCTTTTCTGGCATAGTTCACCCGTTGAAGTATTTTATCCGCTGGCATACTCTTCTTCTTAAGTTCTCTTAGTACTAGGTGTTGTGCTAAGTAGTCGATAAGGCTATAAGATTTTAAGTGATTTGGAATTTTAATTCCCATTTTATGGCATAATGTTTGCAAAATATTTGTAATCTCTTTTTCATGAAATGGCAATTCTTTTAGTGTTATTCTTGCTCTAATATATTTTCTCCATGGTTCAATTTCCCCAAACTCTGGAATTTTCTTTTTTTTACTCCCTTTTCTTCTTGGGCGAGGCATATAAAATTCTTACATCAATTATTTAAATAGCTTTGTAGAATAGTTTTTTATGCTTGAAAGCTTGAAGAAAAAGTTGATTAAAAAACGAGAGAAAAAAAATTTAGCAGTTTTCGTTGACGGCCCAAATATTTTAAGAAAAGAATTAAAAATAAATCTGCAGGAGATTTCACAAGTATTAAAAAATTTAGGCAAAATTAAAATTGCCAGAACTTATTTGAATCAATATGCAACGGATAAACTCGTAGAGGCGTGTGTTAATGAGGGGTTTGAGCCAATAATCGTTGTCGGTGACGTGGATGTTTATATGGCTGTTGATGCTACAGAAGCATGCTTTAATGCAAATATTGATACAATAGTTTTTGTTACTAGGGATAGTGATTTTTTGCCGGCATTAATAAAGGCAAAAAGAAATGGAAAAGAGACTGTTGTTGTTCTTGTTGAAGAGGCCTCAGCAGTAGCTCTAAAAAATACTGCTGATAGAGTTATTATCTTACAAAAAGGTGTGTAATATGAATTTACCTATAGGGGAAACAATTTTTGAGTTAGAGAAAAAAGATGTATTGGAAAAGATGAAAGAATTAATGAAAAAAAAATTTTCTGGTTATATCTGCATAACAATTCATTCTCAATATGGAATGGAGGATTCGGCACTACTTTTTAAAGACGGAAAAGCTATTGCAGCTTTTTATGAATTTCTAAATTTTAATAAAACAATTTTTTCTGAAAGAGCTCTGGAAGGATTTCTTAATGCTTTAAAATGTAAAAGCTATATTGCAAATTGTTACAGGCTTACCTCGCATCAAATTGATTTAATTGTTGCTTTTAATGAGCATTTGAAATTCAAAAGAGAATATACTTTTATCCAGCTTAAGAAATTAATTCCAAAAAAGTATGAGGAATTTGCTAAAAAAATTTTATCTTTACCAAGGGAAGAAATTTCAAGAATTGAAATTTTAAGAAAATTTGGATTGGAGAAACTTTAGAGCTAATTTCCTCATTTCTTCAAAATTTTCACATTTTGCAAGTTCTTTTAGTACAGGCGTAGGAGTTATTTTTCTCTCTTCACAAGCTCTTTTTATTCTGCTTATTAATAATAGCAAATTTGGAATATTATTTGATGCAATTTTACTTTTTCCAAAAATCGGTAAGCCAATATGCACAAACCAAGCAATTGCATCTTCATTAAAATATTCTCTAAATGTTTGAGCTAGTGCATGAATTTTTTCAGAAGTATTTAATAATGTGCTGCATTTCTGAATAAGAATTTTTATATGCTCTCTTTCAACACCTTGTGTTCTGCTCAAAACCCAATACGCATTAATAATATTTTTATCTTTATAATATTCGGGCAAGCTTTCAATTTCAAAAACTTCACAAAATATCTTTTCAGGATTAACTTTTGCTTTTTTACTTTCTTTTTTTCTTTTTGTCCTTCTTTTTTTTCTTGGAATTTTTCTTATATGCACAAAGACTTTTTTGTGGAAATATTAAAAATTATTTGGTTTTAAGGATAATATTATGCTTTCTGGTTTCAAAAAAATTGCATTTAAAATTTTGGCTTTAGATGATACGCAGCTACCTGAAGAACAATTTGAGTTTATTTTTGAATCGATACAAAAACAACCAAAATTTAAGAATAATATTGTGGAAAAGAGAGAATTTTTGAATATGCTAAAGCAAAAGCATGGGATAAATAGCATCATAGTTACTGATATTAAGAATGGAACAATTCTAATTGGTGATAAGCCCAGTAGAAAACAGGCTATTGAAAAAATGAAAGAGCTGCTTACAAATAATGACTCAATACTTATTAGAAAGAAATTTGGTTGGGATATATATGTGGCTAATAATGGAAATGCATATTTAATCTCTGCAAATTCGGATCTAACTCAAGCAGAGCTAAAAGCGTTAGCTAGAGAGGTAGAAGAGTTTTTAAATAAAAGTTCTCAAATTCATTAGGTGCCTAAAAATGGGAAGGATTATTTCAACAGTTTCTGGGAAAGGAGGAGTTGGCAAAACAATGTTTGTTGCAAATTTAGGTATTGCATTAGCTAAAGCTGGTTTTAGAATCTGCCTAGTTGATGCTGATATTGCGATGGCAAATCTTTCGCTGCTTTTAGGTTTGCAGTCTTCACCAATAACATTGCACGATGTTTTATTAGGAGAATCTACGTTGCAGGATGCAATATATGAGGGTCCAGAAAATGTTTCTTTAATTCCTAGTGGCTTGAGCTTAGAAAGTTATCGTAGGGTTGATTCTGAAAAATTGGCTGATGCTATAGAGCCTTTAGCTGATAGATATGATTACATAGTATTAGATGGTCCCCCTGGCATAAGTAAAGATGTTATGGCTTGTTTAGCTGCATCTAAAGAGTGTATATTTATAACTCAACCAACTTCACCAGCAATAGCTGATTTATTTAAAGTAAAAACTATTGCTCAGAGATTAGGAGTTAAAGCATTGGGCATTGTTGTTAATTTTACCAGAAATGAGAAAGGAGAGATTTCTTCAACTGAAATAATGAAAATGTTGGAGCTGCCTGTATTAGGAGAAATACCTTATGATGAAAATGTTAGAAAAACATTTTTGCAGAAGAATGTTAGACCTGTTATGCTTAGAGTACCTAGTTGCGAAGCAGCAAAAGCAATAAGAAAAATTGCTGAGAGAATCTCAGGAACAAAAATTCCTACCAAAGAAAAAGCAAAAATTCCAATATTCCCCAGAAAAAGTGGAACAATTAAAAAAGGTTTTATTGAAAAGATTTTAAGTTTTTTAGGATTTAGGAGGGAGTGAAATGTCAGTAAGACCATTTGATTACCTGAGCCAAAGCATTGGCAAAGAAGTATTAGTTCAGCTTAAAGGCAATGTAAAATTTAGAGGAGTATTAAAAGCATTTGACCAGCACATGAATATTGCTTTGGAGCAAGCCGAAGAGCTGAATGAAAATAATGAAGTTAAAAGAAAATTAAATAGAGTTGTTTTGCGTGGTGATACAGTAATTTTTATTAGCCCGTAAAAAACAACTTTCTTAACTCTTTCTGCGATTTAGTTAATTAGGGCCCGTAGCTCAGTGGTAGAGCGTACCCTTGGCATGGGTGAGGTCGAGGGTTCGAATCCCTCCGGGTCCAAATCTCCCTTGTGGAGCATAGGTTGGATTCGAAGGCTCCTTTTTGATAAAACTTTTTGTTTAAAAAGTTTTTTCGAATCCCTCCGGGTCCAAATTTCTCAAAAAATAGCTTGAAGATAATTTTAAATTTCAGTAAGTTTAAATTTTAGTGATGCCTGCTAGAAGATCATTATTGTTAGATAGTGTAAAGAGGCTATTACGCTTAGAAGTTCCTGAGAAGGAAATAATTAGACATTTGAAGGACGTTGGTTTATCTGAAAAAGAAGCTAAAGAATTAATTGCAGAAGCAAAGGGAGAAAAAAAACCAGAAGAAGAAAAAAAGCTCCCTGAAAAAAAGGAGATAAAAAAAGAAGAGAAAAAAGAGGAAAAGAAGGAGCTTCCTAAAATAAAAGAAGAAAAACCAAAAGAAATGCCAAAAAAGCCAGCCATTACAGATCTTTCTTCTTTATGGGAAAAAGGAATTTTGGTTGCGGTAGATGAAAAACTTAAAGAGATGAAAAAATTAAAGGAAGAGATCGATAAAGTAATTGATAAAAAGATTGAGGAAGGTCTAAAAAAAGAATCTAAAAAAATAGAGATTTTGTTTGAATCTAGAAAAGAATTATTTACAACAAAAATAAATGCTGAACTTGAGAAGAAGGCTTCAGAAGTTAAAGAGCTACTTACATTGCAGCTTGAAGAAATTAAAAAACTGAATAAAGCTACGGCCTCAGATTTAGCAAAGCTTGAGGCAAAGCAAATGTTGTTAACTAATATTGCAAAGCAGGTAACTGCTCAACTAAATGAGATGCGAAAATTAAAAGAAGAATTAACCAAAAAAACAAATACTCTTTTGGAGGAAACAAAAGAGAAAATTGCAGCAATGGATGAGAGGGTTTCTAGAACTTTAGAACTTGAAAAGAAAATAACAGAGGGTTTAGTTGCTGAATCTAGAGATAAGATCGAACAAGTTTTGGCCGAAAATATTGCTAAATTAGAGGCGGCTATTGAAAAAGTAGAAAAAATGAAAGCAGTAAAAGAAATTTCTGCGGGGCAACTTCCAGAGATATTTGAAAAGAAAGTGAATGATTTAATAGACAAAAGATTTAATGAGATAAATAAAAAGATAGAAGAAAGAATTAAGCTTATGGATAAAAAGATTTCAGAGTTAACGGAATTCCAAAAGAGAATTACTAAAGAATTAGAGGATATAATAAAACTGGTAGAGAAGAAATTAGGTTAAAAATTCAATAATCTTTTTTTGTTTTTATCAACTCGGAGTACGACTCCGTGTATCCCACAAAGGGATGCATGGGCCCGGCCGGAATCGAACCGGCGACCTTTTCCGTGTCAGGGAAACGTCATACCACTAGACCACGGGCCCTCTGAAATATTTATACTGCTAATTTTTTTAAAACCCCCTGCGCTTTTAAAATATTGAACCATATGCTGGGATTTCTTTTTGCTACTCTTTCCAAAAATTTTTCAAATTTTGGATAATGCCATTTTTTCCCTTTTTTAATTCCTTTAAATTTTGCATATAATAAAATTTCTTTATATGGAGAGGTAGAGAGAGGCAAAATAAATTTTTCATCTAATATCGGAATATTTTTACTGAATAATAATGCCAATATTCTACAGCTCTCAAAATTTATATCAGAAGCATAAAAAATCTTATCACATTTTTCCTTCTTTATAAACATTTTTGCTTTTTTAATAACAAGCCTTTCGTAATTCCAAGGGTCTTTAGTTTTTAATTTAATTTTTTTAATTTTCTTCTCATTATGAAAAAATTTTAGCAAGTACTCTAAAACATTGCTATTGGTTGAGTCATCCAACAAAACTAAGATTTTATCAAATTTTCCTAATTTTTGTTTTTTAACATTTCTCTTAACCCTCTTTTCAAAAAACTCGCAAAAATGTTTTTTGCAATAAACATGCGGCCCGTAGGCTAAATTAACAACCGCTTTTTTATTGCACAGAATACATCTTTTTTTATCCATAATTAGGAAAGTCGCATATAAAGGTTTTTAAAACATATTATGGCAGTTTTGTATATGAGTTTTACACAATTCTTAAGAGAAACTTTGCAGAAGGAGTATAAAGAGGAAAAGGATGAATTTTATAACTATAAACAGATTTATAGAGAGAAATTAATTCAATTTAGGAAAGAAAAGGCAATACAGCCTATTGATAAACCATCCAATATTGCAAGAGCTAAGCAACTAGGCTATAAAGCAAAACCAGGAATAAAAGTTGTTAGAGTTAGAGTTAGAAAAGGAAGCGGAAAACATAAAAGGCCTAGAAGTGGTAGAAGGCCTAAAAGAATGGGAGTTAAAAAGCTTACAAGGAGAATCTCAATTCAGGCTATTGCTGAACAAAGAGCAGCCAAAAAATACAAAAATTTAGAGGTTTTAAATTCCTATAAGGTTGGAGAGGATGGCCAACACCATTATTATGAGGTTATTCTTTTTGATCCAAGTAATCCCCATATCAAAAGCGACAAAGAACTGAGCAAACTCTGTAGTAGAAAACACAAAGGTAGAGCTTTTAGAGGCTTAACTTCAGCAGCAAAAAAATCCAGAGGCTTGAGAAATAAAGGAAAAGGTGCTGAAAAAGTCAGGCCCTCTTTAAGAGCCCATAACCGAAAAGCAAAATAGTTACTTACTGCTTGTACACATTGTCGTGATGGTCATATTCCTCAATTATTACTTTTTTGTTTTTCTTATCTACCGAGAATATTAATACAAACGACTTCATAATATGTACACGTTGATATCCTTGCAAAGGCTTTTCAACCTTTGGTTGAAAAATTTGCAAACTATGTTTGCAAAGGCTTTTTGAGATGTTTGTAATGTAAAGGATCTTTCACAATTTCTCTTATTTTTTTCCAAATGGCTTTTAGTTGTTTAGGATCTTTTCTTTTGAGCTTTTTAAATTTTTTAATAAGATGTTCTCTTATCTCTAAATTGTATTCCACAAAGAACTAGTCTGTTGTTAATTTTTTAAATATCCGCTAAAATATAAGCAATCAACGAAGTTATAATTTTTTTAGAAAAGTGTCAATATTTTTTATCTTCATAGTTCTCTCTTTTTTGATTTTCTTCAGTCTTTTTATAAAAGCCGGTTTCAATTCCTTCTCCAAAACCTCCTCCTCAAAAATTTCTGCAAGTTTTTCTATAGCTTTAGATTTGTTAGGCAGGTCGTATATTGCTTTTATAAGATTTAATATTTTATTCGCTTCTTTTGATATATTAATAATATATTGTACCATATTATAAAATATTAACAAAATATATAAAAGTTTTTTTGCAAAAACCTTGTTTTTGAAAAACTTTCTTTTACCGAAAAGCAAAATAATTAGTTTTTCCTAATTTTCAGGAAATGCAGGACATTATTTGCTTTAAACCCAAGCAAAAAGATTTTAAAATAGCAAAGAGATTGGGTTTAGAATTAATTATTGGCGGAAATTTCAGCAAGAAAGAAATTAAAGAATTAAGAAAAGAATATCCTAATAACAAAATTTGCAAAATTTTTAATTCCACTAATGCTAAGGAGATTCAAAGATTCAAAAATTTTGCTGACATTGTTGCAATTAGTGGAAAATCGTTGAAGTTTTGCAGTTTAGCTATTAACAATAGAGCCCATTTACTGCTTAATCCCTTTGATGAAAATAGGCTCTATTTTGATATCGGTTTGGCAAGATTGGCTTCTAAAAGAAAAGTAACTATTGGAATTAATTTTTCAGAAATTATAAACAGTAGCAATTATAAAAAATCAATGCTAATCAAAAGTTTGATTACGGTTTGTAAATTGGTTAGAAAATATTCCTGCAGATTAAAAATATTCTCATTTGCAAAAGACACCTATGAATTAAGGGAT
>CAYLVV010000007.1:0-15432 GCA_964387215.1 uncultured archaeon | reverse complement strand
TAACTTTAACAGAATTTACTAAGCCAACTATTGGATTAATTTCAGGCTCAGATAGAGAAAAACCATGTTGAGCTTTAATATGTGTTCCTTTCTTATTTTCTCCTTCAAAATATTTAGTTATATTACCACTTTTAACATTCCCTCTAATCCTTCCTTTTTCTTCTTCTGCCTTCATTTTACCTCTCAAGTGATTTGCTAAATCATTAAAATTTTCAAAATTTGTATTATCAATAGTAATTGTGGCTTTTGCGTTCAAAAGTTGTGGTATTGTCTCAGCCCTCTCATCTCCAAAGCATAGTCTATTTGCAAAATCACCACTTATTTGTGTTCCATCTATTGAAGGATAGCAGGGATTTAGAGAATCTTGGCAAAGCCCAATTCCCCAATTTTGATATTTAGAAGCAACACCTTTTAAATTTCCATTTATTATTTTTGCAATTGCAAGAGCTTTAAATATTCTTACTGGAATATAAAAGCTTATTTTTCCTCTTGGCAGAACTGGTTCTTGAATTATTCTTCCAGTTGCTAAATTTTCAACCCTTACTTGTGGCAATTTTTCATAATCAGCATCATTTATTACATCTGGACCAAAATCAAGATTAATATAAAAACTTCCATCGCAGTTTTCAATATTTCCTTCGCCGCATTTTTCATCCTTTAAAATAGTAAAAAAATTTTGATCTTCTGCAGCTCTGCTTACAGCTTCTTTTATTACTTCCCTTAACTGCTTAAATGTTGGATCTCCATAGTGAATTAATTTTACGCTATAACCTCTAACAGGATAATCTCCCCTGCCAAGAACAATTTGAATTGCAGAAGCCATTACCTCAGCAAAAGGATGTTTTTTTGTGGTAGGATCTTCAAAATAATCTTTTATAAAATCATCCTTTATATTTCCCCATTCAGTTTCTTTTACTGAAATCCAGTTTTCAGTAATATATGTGCTTGAAGCAGGAGAAATAAAATAATTCTCTATTTTTAGCCTAATATAATAATTGAAAACCTGTAATGCATCTGCTCTTGCTAAATCTGCAATTGCTTGCATTTTTGTTTGTTCTTCTAAGCTCGCGACTATTGCAGCAGTATTTGAAGCAGTAGCAACCATATTTCCAACAATTAGTGAGGTTAAAACAATAAGAATAAAGGAAACTAAGGCTGTAAAAAGAGTAAAACCTTTTTTTTGCATTTAAACTCACTCTTCCAATCTTTCTCCTAAAGCATTCAGCTCAATACTTTTTCCAGTACAATCTTCAATCCATTCTGCATCTTTTGGAATTTTTTCAATTTCCTCTTTATTTAATTTTTTAAACGCCAAATCGTAACTATTTCCATCCTTTTTTCTAATTATAATCTTATAAACTTCTTGTCTTTCTAATTGAGCCATTTTTTCAGTATTTATATTAAATACATTCTTTAATTCTGTTCCTTTACTTTTCCAATATCCACACCAAGCCCCATATCCTGCTGCATTTGATACAGCACCGCAGAATATTCCTTTTGCCAAACCTTTAGCAACTGATTTTAATTTTGAGAATTTTTTTACTGTTGTTTTTGCTGTTTCTTCAGCAATATCATCTGCTGTTTTAGTTACATTATCCGCTGCTTCTTTACCAACGCTCTCCCAAACATCAGTATCTTTAATACCTTTCCTAATTAGATTTTCAAATTCACTATGTCTATTTGTTAAAGCATCTCTTACTGCTTCTTTAACTATTAATTTTTTATTTGGGCTTTTTACACCAAGATCCTTAAGCTCAATAGTTGATACTTTTCTTAATTTTAATCTAGAATTTATTGCTCTTTTTATATCATCAGCAGATGCTTTTTCTCCTAAACTTTCAGAAATTTCTTTTGTAATGCTCTCAATTTGCTCTCTCGCTCCTTCCTTTACAAGGTTATCCAGTTTATCTGCATGTAATTTTGTGAATTCTGTAGCAGTTAGTTTTTTAGAAACTTTTACTAATGCTCTCGGCATTTTTTCGGAAGCTACAGCTTTAGTACTTTCTTCAACAACTTCTTCAAGACTTTCCTTAGTTAATTTTTCTCCTACACGGTCCAATAATGCTTTACGTAATTTCTCTTCCAAACTTTCTTTTAATGCATTTTTTAATGAAGTTGCTTTTTCCGCACTAATACTTAAGCCTTCCTCAATCATGCTTTCAGCTGCTTTATCAGCTAATTTTTTAGCTATTTTTTTTGCCATGCGTTTTGTTAATCTTCCTCTGACTCCTCTTATAACCTCTCTTAACGCCTCCGCACTAATGCCTACAGAAGCAGCACACATAATCCTTTTTTCATCTTTACCAATATTCTCTTTGAATACTTTTTCTGTTGCATTTACTATGGTTTTTCCTTTTTCAGTTTTGGAGACAATTCCTGCTACTTTTTCCCATAACCATCCAAATACTGCACCAAACTTTTCTTCAATCCAATCGGTTAATGCTTTAGTGCTTGCAAATGCTTTTGATGCCAACCACACAGCAGGCAAACCACAATCTAAAATAGTGGAAAATATTGCTCCCAAACCTAAAATCGCATTGCATAAGCCAGATGCTACAGAGCAGGCTCCAAGATATGCTCCAACCCCCCACAAATATGTGCTTTTTGCTTGCTCTTTTGCAATTTCCCTTCCTAAGGTAATTTTATTTTCAACTGCATTATCTTCTTTTCTTTTTAAATTTACAATTTTACCAGCTAATTTTCCTTTCTCTCCTAATACCTCTATCAATTTTTCTATTTTTACAGTTTCTTCTTCACCAGCCCAATCTAAAGCAGCATAAAATTCCATAGCTTTTTTGGTTGGTGTTTTCTGCAGAATTTGAATAAACATATGATAGGGGTTTATTACGCATGAAGATAGGCTTACTTCTATAGATTGATCTTTAACAAGTTTGATGCCTGAGGCTAATATTTTGAATTTCTGCTTATGCAGATTAAACACTTTATGAGAACCCTTTATGCAGATTTTTAATTCCTTAATATAATTTTCAGTTTTGGGATTATAATCCTTATCTGTAAGAATAATCTCTTGTTGTGGCTGAAGTATTTTTCCGTTCAGCAAAATATTAATACTTTCAGCCCCATTCTTTAGCATCCATTCCTTATCTTTGGGCTTGATATAAACCTTAATATTTTGCTTTATATTTGAGATTATCTTAAACTTTTTGCAATTTTCCTTTCTCATATAAACCCTGAAATCTTTTATCTTTTTAGGATCAAATTTAAATACCTCTAATTTTTTCTTTGGAGTGCTTAGAAGCATATAGCTGAAATTTTTGCTTATGCATCCATTACTCAGAGTTTGATCCATTAAGCTTCTTAAAGCATATGCAGCCTCTTTTACTATATCCTCACTTTTAAGTTTTCCTTTTGTTAATGCTTCATTAACTATAACCTTAATTGCTGCTGGCTCTTCATTATTGAATTTTATAAACTGCAGCTGCATTAACATTCCATATTTTACCTTTCCGAGGGAAACCTCAATATTGTTTCCGCCTCTGAAGCTGCTTACTCTTTTTTCATCCCTCAATAATTTCTTTGCAAATAATTTTGCTAATTTACCTTCTAATTCATCAACCGGCATTAATACTGTTGCAAGCCAGGTTCTATAATTTCTCTCAGTACTTAAGCCTTTATCAACTGGCAGGAAATTCATTATATTTTGTATTTTGTCCATTGTACATTCATCGGTAATTTGCCTTCTGCCTATTTTAACAAATATTAGCATTTGTTCTGTTAGGAGCTTACCATACCATACCGGTACAGAGCCTGTAATTTCTACATTATAGTAGCCGCAACCGTAAAATTTATTTTCCGCATCTAATAATATTTTATTTCCGTAAGTAGTTCCTCTTAAGCCTAAATAGGTTTGATAACTTGCATAATCAACCATAAATCTTCTTAATTTTGCTAATGAGTTTCTCTTACTTATTGTATGCTCCAACAGCTGCGGTGTAAGAACATCATGCATTAAATAAACATCAAAGCTTTCTTCGGATACACCTAAAGCTGCAAAGCTTCTATAGTTTCCTAAACCAGGTACATTTGCTGCTTCTTTATTGGCTTTTCTTGCTTGTGCTTCAACTTTCTTTACAATTTTCAATATTTTTTCTGCAATAAATTCTGAAAGCTGCACAGCATCGCAATAACCATTACTGCAATCTTCGCTGAATTTTGGGAAAGAAACCTCTATAGTTTGCTTCATATCTTCGCACATCGGAACTCTTATTGCTGCAGTGCTTACTCCTTCAAATGCAGCTTTTAAGCTGAGCTGTATTTTTAATGGTATTGGATCACTGCGCTGCCATATATTTGATCTTATTAATAATGCATTAACGAAGAAGAAACCCTCAAATTTAGGTAGTGGTTCTCTTCTATGGAGCTCTAAAATAAATTTCGCTTCTGAACCTGGAGCTATTATATTACTACCTAAAGGTTTTAATACTAAAGAATTTTTTCCAATATCAGGATAGGAAATATTTGCAATTCTTACTTCCTCGCTACAATAGTTAACAATAGTTAACTCTTTTCCTTCCATGCCGCTAATAACGTTGGATTTAAATGTAAAGCCCTTCTCTAAAACTTTAACACAACTCGGTGCTGATGCATGTACTAAAATTTTAGTTTTTCCCAAAACAAATTTCTTTTTATGCACATTTCCTGTTATGGTTAATTCCGCAACAATATCTTGGCTTTTAAGCTTTGTGGATTTGATTTCTAAAATTGGAGAGGGCATTAATAGCTCATTAGGCTTAATCATGGGCGGAAACTCTAAGGATGAAGGATAAATGCTGAATGTTATTCCTGAAACGCTTTTTGGTTTTACGCTTAGCTGAATATTTTCTATTGCAGCAATTCCAGCATTCCTAATAAAAATTTCCTGGCCCACTATTGCTGTTTCGTGCGGAGAAGGTTGTGCCAAATTTATTTCTAAAAAGCTAGGATACTCTAATGCAAATTCAGGCTTCCAAAATTTTGCAAATAATGTTAGTTCCTTTGCAACTCTCGGTGATGCAAATTTAATCCTCAAAACTTCTTCATCTCTTACACCTTCAACAATTAAGTTCATAGTTGGCTTAATTGTAATAACAAATTTTCTCTCTTCCCCTGGATTAAGCTGAATACTCTCAGCCTCTAACTGCAAATACCTGCTTCTGCTAAATATTGGAGTTAAATAAACCGCACTATCACAATTATTTTTTGCTGTAAATTCTATCTCTCTTATATTTTGCTTTAAATCTCTTGTAGCTATTATAACAGCCTCCAATTTCTCGGGAGTAAATACCAAGCATTTTGGATCAATCTTTTCATTATAGCTTAAAGAAATCTGAGTTTCACTTTTGGTATAGTAATTACTTACTGAGCCACTTACCTTTAGTTTTATATCTGCAGAAGCAAACTCTTCAGTTTCCTCAGTAAACTCAACATTTAAAATTGCAACAATTTTTCCTTTGGGCGGAATCCTCTCACTACCTTTTATACTAACTTTAAACCTTTCATCAAACATTCCTTTAGTAATTTCATAACCTACATTTGTGATTTGCTCCTCTGTCAAATTTTCTATTTCTATAGGCACGGATTTTTTCTTTTCTTTGGAAGAAAGTTTTACTTTAAGTTCAGAAGGCGTTTTTATTATCCCTTCTGTACCAACAACAAGAGTACTTTCAAATAGCTTATACCCTTTGGCTTTAAATCTAATAATATAAGTTCCGGGCAGCAAATTTACATTAAAAGCATACTTGCCATTTAATCCTCTATTTAAAGTATTATTGCCAATTACCTCCTTTAATAGAACTTTTTCCGTTGAGCTGAAAATTGAAATTCTGGCATTAGTAATTGCATTTCCTAACTGATCAGTAATTAATGCATTAAATGTTTCATTCCTCAACACTTTACTGCTAAAGCTAACCTTCATTGGTTTTTCTTCCAAAATCTCAAATGCAAATTCTTTTGATATTGAGGTGTCAGCTGCAACAATTTTCGCTTTTATAAATCCACTTGCAGCTGCATTACATTTAAAGTAAACCCTGACCTTTTTCTCCTTTAATGCTTCCAATTGTAAAGAAATTTTTTGCTGCGGATTTTCAGCTTGAGGCATTTTCAACTCTGTAAATTTATCAATTTCATAGCTGCCAAAGGAAACAACAATAGGTTCCTTTTTTGAAGATAGGCTTATTGTTGCTGCTGTTGCTTTATTTGATTTTAAAGAAATTTCTAATGCATTTGGCTTATTTGCAACACAGCTAAATTCTTCAGGTTTAAAAGTACCCTCTTCATTAATAAACTTAAATTCTGTGCACAAGCCTTTTTCACATAAGCTTAACGATTCAAATATCTTTATCCTCTCTACAAAAGTTTCAGCATATAACCAAGCTTTTTCATTTGTTGTATCCTTTAAACCAAGAGTTTCATCTTTAGGATTTCTATAAGTTAAATTATCAATTATTCCAAATGTTCTAAAATGAATTTCAATTTCATCCTCTAATGCAGAATATGTTCTAACTTTAACCTTTATTATGTGTTCTCCTTTTGGATTATTAAAATACAATTCCAACCATTTATTCCTTATTCCCGCTTTTCCTAAATTTTGCATATCTATTGCAATTGCATTATCTTTTGCATAATACGTTCTTCCGTAGCGGAAATCATCAGCCTTTGCCAAAAATCCCTTTATTGCTACTGCTTCCTCTTCCGCAAATTTAATATTATCACTGCCTACTCTTATGTGCACTCCTCCTTTATCAATATTCTCAGGAAAAACAACGCTAAATATTAAATATGCTTCTTTGCCTACCTCTAAACCTGGAATTTCAACACCATTCAAAGTTTCAATGCCCAAGAATTGAATTTCTGGAGCTAACTCAGCCTTTCCTTTTGTTACTCTAAATATTAAATCTTTCTTACCTTTTACATTCATCTCGTGCGTATATTCCTTCCCTTCCTTATCTTTAAACTTAACAACAACAAAATCATAGTTTTCAGCATTAAAGAAAAATCTTCCGTTATCTGTATTTCCTTTTGTTATTAGTTCACCGGTAGGACTTTCAATTACTACCTCACCATCTAAAATATCCCCTCTTAAGTCCTTGAAAATTAGTTCCTTTACTTTATCAGACTTTTCCAAAGTAATTTCCACTTCTTTTAATTTTTTTGTCACCTTAAATTTAGCTTCTCCATCCAGAAGTTGCCAATAAGCCTTAGCAAATATTTCCTTTCCCAAAGGTAACTCTAATGCTAGTTCTCCATTGCCATTTGTTTCTTTAGGCGGAATGCCTAAAGGAATAATTAATTCTTTTTCAGTAATCTCAAATAAATGAATTTTTGCACCCGCAATTAATTTTGCAGAATAATCCTTTATTCTTATTACTACTGCAGCAGTATTTTGCATTGTTGCTCTTTCCAAAACTAAATTTATTTCTTCACTTACTTTTAAATCTGCTTTTTCGCATTTTGGCAATAAGCCACTTAAATTTGCGCAAACATAATACTCCTTATTAAAATCCAAATTCTCAAATAATACCCTGCCATCAAATCCAGTAGTTTTTTTATCCAATATGCTCGGTTCCTCATAGGGAGAAGTTACATAAAGGAAAACGTTAACATTACTTAACGGCATTCCTGTAGTATCTGCCACATAAACATCCAATTTTTTGCCACCTTTTCTCAAATAAATTTTTTCTTCCCTGTCACTCCTTATTGTATAAAATATTTCATCCTCATACTTTACATAACCATCTTTTTCAACGATTAGCTTTATTGTTGTGCCATAAGGAATTTTTGCAACAAAGCCAGAATCAGCAGTAGTATCAACTATTGCAGCATTATCCTGTTGCAGAACTTTCATCTTTACATTCTTTAATTCTTGTTGCGTTTCCTCATCATAAACAAAAACCTTTAAGCTAACTTCTGCATTCTCAAATGCAGCAGCCTTAGGCACTAACTCAATTGTTTGAATATTTTCAGAATCAAATCTCATTGTTGCGGAAAATTCCTCATAAGCATCTGAAGAAATTTTTATGCTAATATCTTCATTAATTGGAATTCCTCTAAAAGTTAATATTCCTTCTTCATCCAAATAACCCTTTCTGCTTTGCATTTCCTCTGCATAACCAAATATTGCTTCAGCAACAATATTTTCTTTTACTATTACCTGTTTTGTTTCTGAATCAACAAGCTTAAGCCTTGCATTAATGATTCCTCTTTCAGCCTCCAACTCAAAGCTTACATAATTAAGCTCATTTGTTGCAGTAAAGCTTGTTATATATGGCCTATACCCTTCTTTTTTTGCTAATAAATAAATTTTTGCTCCAGGGAATAATCCGCTGAATTCTGTCTCAGCACCATCGGAAAATTCCCCAAGCTCTTTTATCAATTTACCTTTTTCATCCACTAAGCTTATTTTTACATTTGTAAGTGGTTTGCCAAAATTATCCTTAATGCTAAAGATTACTGGTTGGCTTATTCCAGTTTGACTTATCTGCAATGCAATAATTAAAACTATCAATCCAACAATAATGCCAATAGTAAATGGAAAAGCTGGTATGCCTCTATCTTCCAAAAAATCATTATACTTATCTGCAGGAATTCCTTTTTCAGCTAAAAATTCTACAAAATCATACCAAGCATTCTCTAATTTTGTATAAACATCTGCTAAAAATTCTCCAATCTGCATAATGCTCAATAACTTTTTACTTTTTAGAGTTTAAAATGTTTTCCTTCTTCAAAATTGCTTAAATGTTTTTTATATTAAACCCAAAAACCATTTCCATGCAGGAATAAAGCTTATAGACATATTATTGAATCTTTTTGTATCTTCATAATCCCAGGTTATGCAGGTCAGCTTTTTGCATTTCAGCAAACTGGCTGCTTTTTTGAGGGCTCTTATCTCCCTTCTGTCAATCTCATCATATCGCGAAACATAACTTACTTGTATTAATTCTTTTTTATTCCCCCAAATCAAAAAATCAACTTCATACCCCTCTTTACTCTGGAAGTAATAAATATTTTGTCCGAATTTTTTCCTCAATTCCAAAAATACTAGGTTTTCTAAGAGGCGGCCTATATTTTCCGAAATCTTAAATGAAAGCACATGCGCGAATCCGTTATCAATTATATACATCTTAGGAATGCTTTGTTCGGTTTCTTTTAAAGAATAAGAAAATTTTTTGATGGGAAATAATATGTATGCATCTTTTGCATATTCCAAAAAATCATATAGGGTGTTTTTACTTATGCTGATGCTCTGATTAGAGAAGTATTTCAGTGTTTTGTTTATGGAAAATCTCGAAGAGAAACTATTTATTGCCAGTTTCAGGAACAATTTTATGCCTATGTAATTCCTTATATTATATCTTTCTATAAGGTCCCTATAAATCATTGTGTTGAAATATTCATCTAAAATTTTTTCCTTCTCTTCATTATGAAGCACAATTTCTGGAAATCCCCCCCAAAACAAATATTTTCTTAGAGATTTTCTAATTTTTGCTATCTCCCTCTCACTCATAAATTTTCCATAGCTTATGTTTTTTGCATGTATGAGTTCTTTAAAGGAAAACGGGAATAGCTCGTAAGATAATGTTCTTCCCCTTAATTGTGTTGCTATTTCTTTACTAAGTAGTTTTGAACTGCTTCCGGAAATAAAAACCCTTTCTCCTTCTTTTTCCACAAGTCTTTTTACAGCTAGTTCCCATCCTTTCACTTCCTGAATTTCATCAAAAAAATAGGTAATTTTTCCATCTGGATAGAGCTCCTTGGAGATTTTTATCATAGTTTGGATTGTTTTTAGAGATGGTGGAAATATCCTATCATCATCTAGTGGAAAGAAAACAGCATTTTTGCCCTCTTCTATCATTTTTTGAAAGTGATATAATAAGAAATATGTTTTTCCAGCTCTTCTTGGGCCAATAATACTTACAGCTTTGTTTTTAAAGGCTTTTATTTTTAGGTCCCTCTCCACTATTTCGCGTTTAGTGTCAATAAATTCCTTAAGTATTATTCTTATCTCCTTTTCCATGTATAATATAGAGGGAAATAAAATTAAAAATGTTTCCCTATATACTGAACACCTAAACTATGCCCAAAAACATTGCAATACCTAAAACAAATAATATTAATCCTGCTATTAAATGTAAAAGCCTAATATTTTTCTCCTTCCATCCTGTAACATCCTCAACAGTAGTATAGCCTATATATACAAATAATGTTATTGCTAACATTGGCAATATGAATATTATATTATATAATATAAGTAATGGTAAAGTTGCTAATAATTCATATATAGAAAGCATCCCCCCTGCAATAATATAAGGACCAATTGTACATGGCAATAGGAAAATAGTCACAAATGCACCAACAATAAATGCTCCTTTTACGCTTGTAATTCCTAAAATTAATTTTTTTACTTTTGGTCTTAGGAAGAGTGGCATTTCTGTTAAAATGCCTCCTGGCTTATAGGCAACAAAATCTTTAATATTTAGCAAACCCAAAAGAATTGCAAACACTGCTAATATTTTATAAAGTAATAGTCTAATGGTTGTTAGCATTTGCACTATTTGGAAAAATTTTATTATTATTAGCCCGTAGAGAATATAAATTATAAATACAGCTAATGTAAAGGCTAAACCTGCAAATAAAACCTTTTTCTTATTTTGAGGATTATAGCTCAAAATTGCAATAAGCATTAATGTAAGAACTGCTAATGCGCAAGGATTTACTGCATCCACAGCAGCTAAAGAAATTATCTTTGCGATTGTGAGGTTTTGTTTTTCAGCTTCCGCATTTTTATTAGTACTATTTTTATCAGTATTAGCCCCATTTATTTTATTTGCATCATTATTGCTAATATTAATATCAGCATTAATATCATTCCACTGCAAAAGCCAATTGCTTACCATTACTGCTTTTCTGAATTTTACATAATCTCCTGAAAGGGGAATATCCTCTGCATCAACAACTTTCACATTTGAAAATTCTTTAAGCTTTTTTTCAACACTTTCCGCCAATAGTAATTCCTTTACTTTTTCATTCTCCGAAAAATCTTTTTTAACCAAAATTCTTTCTCTATACCAAATTTTGGGTTTTCCAGGAAGAGCATTAATATTTAGATCTTCAAATTTTATTTTTCCATCCAAAAGCAAACAAGGATTTTTATTATTATATTTCTCAATATAACTTTCAACATTTTCTAAAATAGGGTTGTCCCCAATAATATAATCATCCTCATTGAATATTATGAGCGGAATTCCTAAGCCAGAAGAATATTTTTCATTATATTTAAACAATAAGCCGCTATTTTCCATTTGTTGGTAAATTTCATATTCTATTATTACTAACTCGGGATATTTTTTTAGCAAATCTTTAAGCAATACTGGATCTGTTTTTGCACAATGTGGGCATCCAACTCCTGTAAAATAAATTGCGCAAACTTTGGCATAACTTGAAAAAAGCAAAAATAGAAATATAAAGCAAAAAACTAAATTTCTTCCCTTAAAAGGCATACTCCTATTCACATACAAAATTTTTAAATTCTTTATATCAGCATTATTAAATGCTAATACTTAGTTTGGATTACGATGCTGATTTATATTCTCAAAATTCCGCAAAACAAAGCTATAAAGCAAGTAAAAAAGGAATGCAATTTTTGGAAGAATTAATTAGAGATTATAATATTAGTATAACAGCATTTATACAGGCTAATGCTCCAAAAGTAAAGCTGAATAAGAATTTTGAAATTTGCTGCCACGGATTAATGCATGAGGATTTTACAAACCTAAATTTTTTTGAGGCTGAAAGGAGTATTAAAAAAGCTATAGAGCTTATTAAAGAAAAATTCAATTCAAAGCCTTTAGGTTTTAGAGCCCCCTATTTAAAAATAAACAACAAACTCTTAAGCCTATTAAAAAATTATTTCTTTTATGATTCCTCTTTTTATGCAGAAAAAATTCAAGTGCATAAAAATTCCAAAAAGGATTTTTTCAGAGTACCTATCACCAAATACAAAAAAGATTTTTTTAAGGGCTATTTAATTTCCTTTTTTAGAGGAAATAGAGATTTTAAATTTTTAGAAAAACTCTACAAAAGAAGGAAAGTTTTACATTTAGCATTCCATAGCTGGGATTTGTATTGGGATAAAAAATTTTTAAGTGCAAATAAAACAAAACAAAGGATAAAATTTTTAGAGAAACTATTCTCAAATTTTGAAATCTACAGCATTAAAGATTTTCTGAGCGAAGCCATAAATAATAAACTCCCGCGATAACAAAAAATAAACTCAGCCTAAACAAAATTTCATGTATCAATTCTGCAAAAGAGATATCTAAAAATAAAAAATAGGTGCTAATAAATATTCTAAAAAAATTAAATATAAAAACTAGAACTAATGATGCAACAATTCCAAAAATTTTTTTTCTTCTGCTGCTTGGTGTTGCAATAATTGCAGAGATTAAAATAAAAAGTTCTATTAATCCAGAACATAAAAAGCTTATTTCAACCCTGAGATTTTCAAAATGTAAAATATTATTTTTCAAAAAATTTTTTTTGCCTAAAAAATTCCAAGTAGTGCTTTGTAAAAAAGCATGTAAATACTGAAAAAAATTTGCATAAAGGAATGAGCTTAGATAAAGTGCTGCAAAGCACAATAAAAAAATTGCCAAAAATCTCCCAATCACAACAAATTTTTGCTTATTCATTAAATAACTTCCAAGTAGTAAAAATTTAATATCAGTTTGTTTATTATGCTAACATGCGAATAGGCGGTTTAAGAGTTGGCCCCTTTGTTGTAAAAGTCAGAGCTGCAAAGAAAAATCTAATTTTTGACTGCAGAGAATGTCCTTATGGTGCTTCATTAGCTGATGATTGGGCATGCAGGTTTCATGCAATTAGTGCGTTAAGAGAATTGGATGCAGATATTATTGTTTTAGCTGAAGTATATGAAAGGGTGTATAATGAAGAACAAACAAAAATGCTGAAAGAGATTGCAGATTTAATAAATAAATTTGAGGCTGAAGGAGTTTGGAGCTATGCGCATTTAGGAGACCCCAATGTTGAGGAAGAAGCTACTTTTGGAGAAAGGCACGACATTATTGTTAGAATTGCACAGGACTTAATTGCTTATGACCCTATATCTGCATACTTAACTTGTTTAAGTGAGGTTAAGAGGGAAACTAATAGGATAAGGGAACTAAAAGCTGCAAATATGCGATATGCAGAAATATATCTCAAAAATTTATTAGCTATTAAAAAAGCATTTGAAAATACCAGAATGGTAAAAAAAGTTAGACTTCTGGCAACAAAACTTAAAGAATTTCCTGAACCTGAGAAAATATACAAGAGTTTATTTGAGGTTGAGGTTAAGCCAAGTTTTATTGGCACAAGGCTCGTTTTTGGAGAGGAAGAAAAATTAGAATTATTGGATACTTATTCTGTTAAAGATGCTTCTGTGCAAATATTTGAACATCCTTCTAAACCTCAAAAAATTTACATTTTAAATACTCCAGAATATACTCTGCCGCCGAGCCAATATTTTATTTTAAGTAAAGCAAGAGAGATTGTTGCAACCTACAAACCTGGAAGAACTTCTTTGGCAACGGTTGCAAGGTCAAGAAAATATTTTGAGAGAATATACCAAGCAACCATTAGGGATTTATGCCATAAATATGGTATTGAGCTTTCTCCTGATGAAATTGAATCTTTAAGCAGAATTGTTGCACGTTACACAGTAGGCTACGGAATATTGGCGATTTTATTAAGTGATAGAAATATAACTGATATTTATATTGATAGTCCTATAGGTCTAAAGCCTATTTACATTGTACACCGTAACTATGGGCAATGTGTAACAAATGTACTTTATTCAGATGAAGAGGCAAAAGCCTTTGTTTCAAAGCTAAGAGCGATGTCAGGTAGGCCCTTTGATGAGGCACATCCAGTATTAGATTATGATCTTCAAGATTTAGAAACTAGGGTTGCTGTAATAGGGCCTCCTATGGCTCCAGACGGTGTTGCCTTTGCTTTAAGATTGCACAAAGTTACTCCCTGGACTTTGCCCCAGTTTATTGATGTAAAGATGCTTAATCCTCTTGCAGCAGGCTTATTAGCATTCTTTATCCAAAACCAATCCACAATGCTTATTTGCGGCTCTCGTGGTGCTGGAAAAACATCGCTAATGGGTTCTCTAATTTTAGAAATTTTACAAAATACTAGGATTTTAGTTCAAGAAGATACATTAGAGATACCAGTACCTTATATGAAAAATATAGGCTTTAATATTCAACGCCTAAAAACAAGAAGCCCAATTGCTGCTGCAGGAGCAGAGGGGGAAGTTGCTCCAGAAGATGCATTAAGAACAGCCTTACGTTTAGGAGATTCAGCATTAATTTTAGGAGAGGTAAGAAGTACAGAAGCAAAAGTGCTTTATGAAGCAATGCGTGTTGGTGCTGCAGGCAATGTAGTAATGGGCACCATTCATGCGGATTCCGCATATGCAGTTTGGGACAGGGTTGTTAATGATTTGGGAGTACCAACAACAAGCTTCAAAGCAACAGACTTAGTTGTAGTTGCAAGGCCAATACGCTTTGGAGGCTCTCTAAAAAGACATAGAAGAGTAATCCAAGTTACAGAAATTAAAAAACATTGGTTACATGATCCTGAGGCGGAAGGCGGCTTATTGGATTTAATGTATTATGAAGCTAAAAAGGATAATTTAGAATTATTGGAAGATAATTTAAAAGAATCTGCAATATTCCAAAAAATTTCAAGGCTTACTGGTTTAACCTACCAAGGCGTATGGGATAATATAAAAGTGCTGGCTGAATCTAAAACATTTTTGGTTGAGATGAAAAGAAAGTATAATATCCCTAGACTTTTAGAGGCGGAATTTACTGTGCCTGCCAATAATAAACTTCTGACAATGAAAGAAAGACAATTGGAGGAGTTAGGCGCAATGGATCCTGAGCTACTTTTAGGTGAATGGAAAAACTGGGTTAAAAAGCACTTAGTAGCTAGGTTAGTAAAAAAACCGGTTAAAAAAGCATAAAATCATAAAGCGAAAAGTTTAAATTATCCAAAAATAATGCTATTATTTATGGAGTATTATCCAAGAATTATAGAGAAAAAAATAGAACCATGGATTAAAAGAAGACAGGCTATCTTGGTTAGAGGTCCTAGACAAGCTGGAAAAACTACTCTTTTCTTACATTTGAATGAGAAGTTAAAAGGTAATTATACTTCGTTAGAAAAGGAGAGTGTACTTAGGTTATTTGAAGATAGTCCAGAGTTATTTATTAAGAGATTTAAGGAAAAATATTTGTTTATAGACGAAGCCCAATACTCTAAAAAAGCAGGGAAAATAATAAAATTGATTTATGATACACACCCTGAAATTAAACTTTTTATTACAGGGTCTGGTTCTTTTGATATAAAAGTATTGGTAAGTAA
>CAYLVV010000006.1:0-17082 GCA_964387215.1 uncultured archaeon | reverse complement strand
AATCAAAATTACCTAAGTTGGTTATTAGAAAAACCAACAAGTATATTATTGCCCAAATAGTTAAATTTTCTCCAGAAGGCGATATAACAGTTGCGCACATAAATTCTTCTAAGCTCAAAAAATTGGGCTGGAAATTCAGCTGTAAAAATTTGCCGGCAGCATATCTTACGGGATTATTGTGCGGAATTGAAGCCAAAAAGAAGAATATTAATAATGTAATATTAGATATTGGAAGATTTAGCTCTACTAAAAAGGTGTTTGCATGTTTAAAGGGCTGCTTAGACGCAGACATCAATATTCCACATAGCAAAGAAAAAATTCCTCAAGAGGAAAGAATTAAAGGCAAACACATTCAGGAATTCCTTAAAAATAATATTGTGGAAGAATTTGAAAGAGTGAGATTAAAAATTAAGGGTTGAGCAAGATGGTTGAAGAAAAGATTGAAGAAAAAAAAGAAGGGGTAAAGGAGAAACTTGTAGATTGGGTTCCGAGAACTAAACTTGGAAGAATGGTAAAAAATGGTGAAATAACTTCTTATGAGCAGATAGTGGTAAGAGGCTTAAAGGTTTTAGAGCCTGAGATAGTGGATTATTTGCTTCCCGAGCTAAAGCAAAAAATTGTAGAAGTTAGACGCACTACCCGCGTAACAAGAAGCGGAAGAAGCACCCGCTTTAGAGTTTCTGTACTGGTTGGCCATGAATTAGGTTATGTTGGCTTTGGAATAGCAAAAGATAAAGAAAGATTTCCGGCTGTAAGAAAAGCAACTAATGAAGCGAAATTAAACTTAGTAAAAGTTAGAAAAGGTTGCGGAAGCTGGGAATGTGCCTGCAATTTAGAACACTCAATACCTTTTGCGGTTGAGGGAAAAAAAGGTTCTGTAAGGGTTAAACTTTTACCTGCGCCGAGGGGAACAAATTTAGTAATCGGAGATAATGCAAAAGATGTACTAAGATTTTGTGGAATTAAGGATATATGGAGTATAACAAAAGGAGCTACAGATACAAAAATTAATTTTGTTCAAGCAGTAATTAATGCGCTCTCTAAAACAACAAGTCTAAAACTTTCTTCGGACATTAAAAGGAAGGTGGAACATTAATGTATGCTGCAATAAGAGTTAGAGGCACTGTAAACATTCCGCCAAAAATAAAAAGAGCATTCAAGCAATTGAATCTCAATAAGCCGAACCATTTAGTTTTACTTAAAGAAAATAAAATTTCGGAAGGACAGCTCAAACTCTTAAGCCCGTATATAACTTATGGAGTAATTAACAAAAGTACACTTGCAAAGCTGCTTAAAAAAAGAGCAAGGCTGGTTGGAGATAAAAAGTTGAATGAGGAATGGCTAAAGAAAAAGAACTTTAACTCATTTTTGGATTTGGCTGATGCAATAATCCAAAATAAAATAACTCTGCAAAAATTGGGAATTAGAAAGAGTTATAAGGAAGGCGGTGCTTTAGGCTTCAGAGGAGATGACATCAACCAACTAATATTGAGGATGATGTAGGTGTTTTTATGGTTGTGAGAAGAAGAAAAAAGAAAAATAAATTAAGGGGAAGCAGAACCCATGGCAAAGGAGATACAAAAAGAAAGAGGGGAGCTGGTTGTAGAGGAGGCCGCGGAAGAGCAGGTGCAAAAGGTGGCCATAAATTTTCAGAATATTACAAAGAATTTGGGAAAAAAATTAGATTAAAATCTAAAAAGATAAAATTTAAGAGGTATATAAATACTATAAACCTTGATGAGTTAAATTTATTGATTGAAAAATTAAATGCAGAAAATAAATTGAAAAAGGAAGATAAATATATTTTAATAGATGGGACTGAGCTTAATTTTGATAAGATTTTAGGAAGAGGCAGCATTGATTATGCAATTAAAATATCAAATGCTGTCGCAAGCAAAAAAGCAATAGAAAAAATTAAGGCTGCCGGAGGTATTTTTGAAGGAGGAGCTGAATAATGCGACTTGTAGAATTATTGGATCCAATATTTAAACTATTGCCGGAGGTTAAAACACCAGAGGTTTCCCCACCTTTAAATAAAAAATTAATGTGGAGCTTCTTAGCTATTTTGCTCTTTTTTATAATGGGACAGATAACTGTTATCGGCTTGCAGACATCTGCTGCAGAACAATTGCAACTATTCCAACAAATTTTAGCAAGTAGAATAGGAACTCTAATTACAGTTGGCATAGGTCCAATTGTTTTGGCATCCATTGTATTGCAACTTTTAGTAGGAGGAAAATTTATAAATTTAGATTTTTCAAATCCATTAGATAGAGCAAGATTTACTTCTTTGCAGAAATTATTGGCAATAATTTTTTGTTTTTTTGAAGCAGCAGCTTATGCAGGGTTTGGCATATTTCCTGCATTAATTCAGCCCATGCCGGGAATGTTTTTAGCAGTAGTATGCCAAATTGCATTTGGTTCTATAATTCTTCTTTATCTTGATGAGGTTGTTTCTAAATATGGAGTAGGTTCTGGTATAGGCCTATTTATTGCTTGCGGTGTTGCAGGTTCATTTTTTTGGAGATTGTTTGCTCCACCAATGGAAACAGCACAAGGAATGATTGGTGGAAGAATTTGGGACCTTTTTAATTATTTAACCAGCGGCCAATTTACATTTGCGTTACCAATTTTGATGTCAATATTTTTTGTAATTTTAATATTTCTTGCAGTTGTTTTTGTTGAAGGTATAAGAGTAAATATACCTCTTATTATAGGCACTAGGGGCTTTGGTGGAAAGTTTCCTGTAAAGTTTTTATATGTTAGCAATATGCCAGTTATTCTAACAATGGCATTATACGCTAACATACAGATATGGGCAAACTTTATGCAAAATACACCTTTATTAGGCAGTGTATTTTCATTATTGAGTTGGATAACACAGCCACCGAGAATAAGCGGAATGATTTATTTAGAGGGATTAATAGTTTCTTTGTTAAATCCAGCAGCTGTCTCTTTACAAACAATTTTATTTGAAACATTCCATGCCTTTATCTATTTAATATTTTTAATTGCACTTTGTATTTTATTTGGAGTTTTATGGATAGAGTTAGCAAACCAAGGACCTGAGCAAGTAGCAAAACAATTGCAACAAAGCGGCTTAGCTATACCGGGGTTTAGAAGAGATCCAAGAGTAATAAGAAGTGTTTTGGATAGATATATTCCGCCTATTACTGTTCTCGGCAGCGCGTTTGTTGGCTTATTAGCTGGCATTTCATCTCTTGCAACAGGAGCTTTAGTTTCAGGAATTGGAATTCTGCTAACTGTTGGAATTATTTATAGACTTTATGAAGAATTAGCCAGAGAGCAAGTATTGGCAAGTAGCGAATTATTTAGAAAATTAGTGGGGAGGATGTAAATGATTGTATTCTTAAATGCGACAATTGATATTGCAATTTTTGCAATAATACTTAGTATTGTCAGCAAATATATCCAAAACAAATATGTAAATCATGAAGAGCTTAAACAAAAGCAGGAAAGGATTAAAGAAAAGCAAAAAAAGATGCAAGAATTAATTAAAAAAGATGATAAAGAATCACAAAATAAATTAGCAGAATTAGAAAAAGAGGTAATGCAAGATGCTCAAGAAATTATGCAAAGCAGTATGAAAAGCATGATGTTTACTATGCTTCTAGTAATACCATTTTTTATGTTTTTTTCATGGAACTATGCTGATGTTTCAGTGCAATTGCCAATAGCAGTACCATTTTTTGCTAAATTTGAATTTTTAAATCCTTTCTCTTGGATAAATTTTAAACTTTATCACTACACAAATTGGATAGGCTGGTATATTTTAGTTTCGTTAATTTGCAATATAGCAATAAGCATCATTCTTAAAATCTATAAAGGGTTGGTGCATAAAAAATGAAACCATTTGAAAGAGTAAAACCGAGAAAATTTAGAAAAACTCCAAAAAAAACAAAACCTTATGCGGCAGAATACAAAACATCTAAGCACAAATGTGCTTTGTGCAGCTCAATAATGCACGGAATGCCTCACGGCAAAAGAAGTTCTGAAGTTAGAAAACTATCAAAAACTGAAAGAAGGCCAACTGCAATATTTGGCGGCGTTTTATGTAATAAATGTAGAACATTAATTGCGGAAGAGAGCGCAAAAGTAAAATACGGTATTAAAAAATTTGATGATGTACCAATCAAATATAGGCATTATGTGGAAGTAATGCTTAATAAGGTGGAATAATGCAAATAGGAAGAATCTGTATAAAAACTAAAGGAAGGGAAGCCGGCAAAAAGGCAGTAGTTGTTGATATAATAGATAAAAATTTTGTGCTTATAGATGGTTTACATGTGAAAAGAAGAAGATGCAATATTACACATTTAATGCTTACTCCGCATAAATTAGATATTAAAAAGGGAATTTCGCATGAGGAGTTAATAAAACTATTGAAGGAGAAGGGTGTATAAATGACAGAAGAAATTAAGTATATTGTACGAGTAGTGGGAAAAGATCTCAACGGCATTTATCCTATTGAAAGAGCTATAAGAGGGATAAAAGGAATAAGCTTTTCATTAGCTAGAGCTATAGCTTTGATATTTGAAAAAGAAACTAAAGTGGCTTATGACACAAAATTAGGACTATTGAAGGAAAAAGAAGTTAAAAAATTGGAGGATATTATTATTCATCCTGAGAATTATGGAATTCCAAGTTGGCTATTAAATAGAAGAAAAGATCCAGAAAGTGGAAAAGATATGCATTTGGTAATGGCTGATTTAGATTTCTCTTTAAGAAAAGACAAACAAAGGCTTAGTAGAATAAAGTCATATAGGGGTATAAGATTGATGTTGGGCTTACCAGTAAGAGGACAACGTACAAAATCAAGTTTTAGAAGAGGACCTGTTATAGGTGTTTCAAAGAAGGAGAAGTAGGTGTAACAAATGGGAGACCCAAAATTTTCCAGAAAAAAATATTCAACTCCTAGAAAGCCATGGGATAAAGAAAGAATTCAGAGAGAGAATGAAATTAAAAGAACCTACGGATTAAAAAACAAAAGAGAGATTTGGAGAGCTAAAGAGATATTAAGAAAAAAATGCAGAATTGCGAGGAAGCTTTTACATTTGAGCACTGAAGAAAGAGCAAAAGCTGAAAAAGAGCTTTTAGGCGGCCTAATAAGATTAGGAATACTGAATAAAAATGCAGTATTGGATGATGTTTTAGTATTAAAGGAGGAAGATTTTTTAGAAAGAAGATTGCAAACATTAGTTTGGAGAAAGGGTTTAGCAAAGACAATAAAACAGGCAAGGCAATTTATTGTGCATGGCCATATTGCTATAGATGGAAAATGTGTAACAATACCAGGATACTTAGTACCTAAAGCTTTGGAGGATAAAATTAGCTTTTATAAAGAGCCCATAATTATTGAACAAAAACCGAAAATGAAAATTGAAAAGCCACAATCCTTAAAGGAAGAATTTGAAGATGCAATTCCAAAAGAAGAGGGTGAGAAAATTGGCTAAAACACACATAGGAGTAATCCATATATTGGCTACAAGAAATAATACTATAATGCTTTTAACAGATATTACTGGAGCTGAAACAATTGCAAAATGCAGCGGCGGCTGCGTTGTAAAAGCCGACCATAAAGAAGGTAGCCCTTACGCTGCCACAAAGGTTGCAGAAATAGTTGCAGAAAAGGCAAAAGAGAGAGGCATATTTGAAGTTCATGTTAAAATTAGAGGCAGAGGGGGCATAAAATCAAAAACTCCTGGGCAAGGCGCAGAAGCTGCTATTAGGAGCTTGACCAGAAACGGCATTAAGATAAAATCTATAGAGAATGTTACCCCAATTCCGCACGATGGCTGTAGAAGAAAGAAAAAGTTTAGAGGTAAAAAGTAGGTGAAATTATGGAGGTTAAGCTATTAGAAAAAAAAGAAAATGAAATTAAATTGTTGTTCAAAAAAACAGACTCAGCACTAATGAACTCTTTAAGAAGAGCTATAATGTCTCATGTTCCTATATTAGCTATTGAAAATGTTAGCATATATGAGAACTCTAGTATCTTATTTGATGAATTCTTGGCTCATCGTTTAGCTTTATTGCCATTAAAAATGGATTTAAAAAGCTATAAAAAAGGTGACAAAGTCAAATTTTATCTCAAAGCGCAAGGACCTTGCGTAGTATACTCAAAAGATTTAAAGAGCTCAGATCCAAAAATTGAAGTAGTTGAAAAGAATATTCCAATTGTTAAACTTGGAGAAAATGAGCGCATAAGGCTTGAGGCTGAAGCTGTGGTTAATATCGGTAAAGAGCATGTAAAGTGGCAGCCAGCAATAGTTGGTTATCAAAATCTGCCAAAATTGATTATTAATGAAAATTGTAATTTGTGCAAAGAATGTATAAAAGCCTGCCCCAAAAACCTGCTTGAGGAAAAGGCAAATAAAATAGTTATTAAAGACCCTACGGAATGCACTTTGTGTAAAAATTGCAGAGATGCCTGCAGCGAAAAAGCTTTAAAATTAGATATTGACAAAAATTCATTTATATTCTACATAGAAACTCATGGCAACCTTACTAATAAAGAAATCTTAAAGCAGGCAATAAAAGAATTAAAAGCAAAAGTTGAGGACTTCCAAAAAAGCTTTAAGGAGATTTAAGATGTTGGCTTTAATGCAGGGGTGCCCGAGTCCGGTCAAAGGGGCAGGACTTAAGATTAAAATATTTAATAAGAAATCCTGTGGCTTAGTGCCTACGAGGGTTCAAATCCCTCCCCCTGCACTTTTTAGAAAAAAGTGCACAAAAAAAGGTGGAGACGAGCTCCACTTGCACTTTTTGCTAACGCAAAATAGAGTGTGATTTAATATGAAAAGGATTCCACAGAGAGAAAAAACAAGAAAGATTGCGGAATTGCTGAGGAGAGAAGGAAAAAAGAAAAATAAGCCTATATATATAAGACTTTCTGAAGAGTTATTAAAACCCAGAAGAAATAAAAAGGCTATTAATTTATGGAAACTTTCAAAACTTGCTGAAAAATTTCCTAACAAATGGTTAATTACTCCACGAAAGGTATTGGGCTTCGGAAATATCAAAAATAAAATAAAGGTTATTGGATTTGAGTTTAGCAAAAATGCTGAAGAAAAATTAAGGAAAACAAAATGTGAGTTTATGACGCTTGAAGAAATATTGGAAAAGAATATAAGTCCTGCTGAGATGGTGATAGTAAAATGATTTTAATAAACGGAGAAAACCATATCTTGGGAAGATTATCCAGCATTGTTGCAAAAAAATTATTAGATGGAGAAGAAGTTGTTATAGTTAATGCTGAAAAGATTGCAATTATTGGAGATAAAGATATAATTTTAGAAAAATATAAAGATAGAATTAATTTATCTGCTAAAGGTAATCCGCATCGCGGACCAAAGTTTCCCAGAATGCCTGATAGAATTGTAAGAAGAGCTATTAGAGGAATGCTGCCGTTTAAGAGAGCTCGTGGAAGAGAGGCTTTTAGAAGATTAAAGGTATTTATTGGAATTCCGAATGAGCTTAAAGATAAATCTTTTAAGGAGATTCCAGAAGCAGTTCTTAAGGGAGAAAAGGATTTTATTTACGTTAAAGAATTGAGCAAACTTTTGGGAAAGTGAAAATATGAAAAAGGGGAAAAAGAAAATAAAAACAGCTAAAGTAAAAAAAGTTAAGAGAAAACGGAAAGAAAAAATAGTTTTTACTAAAGCAAAAAAGAAAAGAGCAGTGGCTAGAGCAGTAGTAAGAGAGGGAAAAGGAAGAATCACTATTAACAAAATGAACATTGAAACAATTCAGCCAGAGCATTTGGCTAGTTTTATTAAAGAACCTTTGCAATTTTTACCTCAAGAAAAGTTAGGCATTATTGATATTGATGTTAATGTTAGAGGTGGAGGTTTTATGGGCCAAGCTACTGCTGCGAGGGCAGCAATTGCAAAAGGCTTGGTTGAGTATTTAGGAGATAAAAAGCTTAAAGATGCATATTTGAAGTATGATAGGCTGTTACTTGTTGATGATGTTAGGAGAGTTGAGCCTAAGAAGCCTTTAGGCACAAAAGCAAGAAAGAAAAAGCAAAAGTCTAAGAGGTGATATTTTGATAATTCCGATAAGATGTTATTCCTGCGGAAAGGTTTTAAGCCAACATTATGAGGAATTCAAAAAGAGAGTTCAGCGCGGAGAAAATGCAGAACAAATATTTAATGATTTGGGAATAAAAAGATATTGTTGCAGAAGAACAATTTTTGCACACGTTGAACTAATTGATGAAGTTAGAAAGTTTAATGTTTAGGTGAAATGATGGCTAAAAGGAAAGAGGAATCTAAAAAAATACGGAAGAAAGATACCGGTAAAATACCTCACGATTTATATTTAAAATCAGGAGTGCATATTGGAACAAAATTTAAGCACGGAGATATGAAAAGGTTTATTTATAAGATTAGGAAAGATGGTTTAAATGTATTGAATGTCCAAACATTGGAAAATAGAATTAAACTTGCAGCCAAATTTTTATCAAAATATGAGCCAAATAGCATAGTTGTAGTTTCAAGAAAGCTATATGGACAAACAGCCGTAAAGCAATTCGCTAAAGTTACAGGAGCAAAATGCTTTGTAGGCAGGTTTATTCCTGGCACATTTACAAATCCGCAAGCCGAAAATTTTGTTGAAGCCGAAGTTTTAGTAGTAACAAGTCCAAATACTGATGCGCAAGCAATAGAGGAAGCCAATAAGATCAGAATTCCAGTTATTGGTTTAGCATCTACGGATAATAGCTTACGCAGGATTGATTTTGTAATTCCAGTAAATAATAAAGGAAGAAAAAGTATTGCATTAGTATATTGGCTTTTAGCAAGAGAATTGTTGAGGAGCAGAGGAGATATTAAAAGCTACAACGAATTTAAAGAACCAATAGAGTCTTTTGAATTTCAGGCTGAAGAAACACAAAAGAAAACAAAGCCCCCGGTAAGGCGGAAGAAAAGGAGAAAAAGAAAATAATATAAACTAATTTTTCCAATTCTTAGCATGCAGGTTAGAGAGGCTGCGGTTGAGGGAATGTTCTATCCTAAAGGAAAGAAGCTTGAAGAAATTCTCAATGAGCTGTTTAAAGATAAAAATTTTGAAGATTTATATTCTGCGGCAATAGTGCCACATGCAGGCTATATTTATTCCGGAAAAATTGCTGCCAAAGTTCTTTCCAAAATTAAAAAATCAGACTGTTTTGTAATAATTGGCCCAAATCACACAGGATATGGAAGCTTAATATCTTTAAGTTCGGCAGAAGTTTGGAAGAATTCGTTAGGAGAACTTAAAGTAAATAGCAGACTTAATGAAAAATTGCTGAAAATTTTACCTCTTGCTAAAACTGATGATTCTGCACATTTTCAAGAACATAGTATAGAGGTTATACTACCATTCCTTCAATACAGATTTAAAAATTTCAGCATACTCCCAATAGTTTTATTTCCGCTCTCATTAGAAGAAGCCAAATTATTTGCTCAAAGTTTAGTAAGTCTATACAAAGAAGAAAATTTTACCCTGATAATTTCTAGCGATTTTACTCATTACCAACCATTGGATATTGCAAAAGAAAAAGACAAAGCAGCAATAGATGCAATTTTAGAGCTAAATATTGAAAAATTTTTGAAAGTAGTCTCTGAGAAGAATATAAGTATTTGCAATCCTTCTGGCATTGTTGTTTTAATGGAGTTCTGCAAACAACTGAATTTTAAGGGAAAATTAATTGCTTATGATACTTCGGCTACTACTTCAGGAAATTCAGCCAGCGTTGTGGGATATGCTGGAGTGGGATTTTCTTAATTAATTAACTTCATAAAGTAAAAATTTATAAAGAATAAAAAGCAGAATTATATGAGAATATGAGGATTATAAATTTTTTCAGAGAGTTGGGCTTAACTGAATATGAGGCCAAAGCGCTGGAAGCTATGATAAATTTAAAAAAGGCTAGTGCTATTGATGTAAGCAAAGAGACCAGAATACCTAAAACAAGAATTTATGATATTTTGGACGGCTTAGCAAACAAAAAACTAATTGTAAGACTTACAGGAAAGCCTAAAAGTTATCAAATAATTTCTCCGGAAATTATATTCAATACATTATTAGAGCGTGAAAAAAGAAGATTGGAACAGCTTAATGAAGAGGCAAAACAATTTTTAAAGACTTTATCAAAGCCGATGGATAAAGAAAAGGTTATAAAAATAAAACATAAAGATGAATTCTTTGAGATACTTTCTGAAGAATTAAAAAAAGCAAAAAAAAGCATTGAGGGTTTTGCAAGCTTGGAAAAGGGCTATGAGAAGATATTGCCGATTTTTAGAAAGCATAAAGAGAAAGATGTTAGCATTAGATTATTATATAACCCATCTCATATGCAAACGGTTAAAGCATTCCAGCAAGAAGGAATACCTATGAAAGCTGTATCAACAAAGTTAGAAGGCTTTCTTATTGATAATTCTATTGTTATTTTACCATTGAATAACTTCTCTCAAGAGAATGCGGAGTATCATATTGGCATCTGGAGCAATTCTCCGATTGCCAAAGTTCTTAAACATTATTTTGAAAAACATTGGTAATATGCATAAGAAAATTTTAGATGATATATATAGATATGCAATTAAGAATGCATTTCTGCATAACGGAAAGGCTTCATCTAAAGCAATTGCCGGAAAAATTATTTCTTTACATAAAGATATCAAAATAAAGGAATTAATTCCAGATATTGAAAAAATTGTGCGAGAAGTAAATAAAATGCCTTTTGATGAGATTAAAAGGGAATATGAAAAATATAGGGAGAGTTACGAATTTAAGCAAAAGCAGAAAGAAAAAAAATTGCCTAAATTGGAATGGGCAAAAAAAGAAAAAGTAATTACTAGATTTGCACCAAATCCGAATGCACCTTTCCATATTGGAAACGCCAGGGCTGCAATACTAAGTTATGAATACGCAAAAATGTATAATGGAAAATTTATATTGAGGTTTGATGATACAGACCCTAAAATTAAAAAACCACTGCCTAATGCGGAGGCACTATTTAGAGAGGATTTGAATTGGTTAGGCTGCAAAATTGATGAAGTATACTTTGCATCTGATAGATTGGACATTTACTATAAATATATGAAAAAGTTGGTTGAAATAGGAAAAGCATATATCTGCACTTGTAAAGTTGAAAAATGGAGGGAGTTAATCAAAGCAAGCAAACCATGTCCTTGTAGAGATATTCCTGAAGAGGAACAAATTAAAAGATTGCAGAAAATGTTTGATCATTCCTATAAAGAAGGAGAGGCAGTACTTAGATTAAAGACTAATTTAAAGCATAAAGACCCAAGTATAAGGGATTTCTGGCTTGCAAGAATTGTTGATAATCCAGTGCATCCTAATCCTAAAACAAAAGGAAAATATGTTTGGCCCTCCTACAATCTTGCCTCAGCTATTGATGACCATTTGTTAGGAGTAACTTTAATTTTGAGAGGCCAAGAACATGAACAAAATAAAACCAAGCAGGAATTTATTTATAAATATCTTGGATGGAGATATCCCCATTGCATACATTTTGGAAGATTAAATTTGAGCGGCATTGTTTTAAGTAAAAGCAGAATAATAGAGGGTATTGAAAAGGGCTTATATTCCGGATTTGACGATCCTCGGCTGGGTACAATAAGAGCATTAAGAAGAAGGGGAATTCAGCCAGAAGCTATTAAGGAAATTATTTTAGAGTTGGGCATAAAGAGTTCGGATGTAAGCATAAGTATAGAAAAACTTTATAGTATAAACAGAAGAATAATAGATAGTAAGGCTGATAGATTTGTATTTATTTCAGATCCGTTTTATATAAAAATTAAAAATTCTCCAAGAGTTGAGATTGAGATTCCCAAGCATCCGGAAATAAAGGAAAGGGGCTTTAGAAAGTTTATTTTAGAGAAGGATCAGGAGCTTATAATATCCAAAAAAGAAATTTTTAATGTAAAGATTGGTGAAATATTTAGATTGAGAAAAGCATACGATGTAAAGTTGACATCTATTGATGAGAGTTATGCAGAGGCAGTATTTGTAAGTTTGAAGAGGACTAATAAAAAATCAAAATTACTCTTATGGTTACAGCCAAACTTTTGTAAAAATTTAAGGCTTATAATGGATAATAATTCCTATTTAGACGGTTTAGTTGAAGCTGGAATTAACGAAAAGAAAACTGGCAGCATTATACAGCTAGAGGCATTCGGCTATGCAAGAATTGATTCAAAAGAAGAAAATAAAATAGTGTGCTTTTTTGCGCATAAATAATTTTTTCGCTTTTTCCTTAAAGATTGATTTATAAACCTTTTTTGGCAAATTTCTTTTAAGATTTCTGCCGATGACGGAAGGAGGTGTGATAATGGCAGAATATATTCGCTTTAAAGTCTCGGATGAATTAAAAAATTTGCAACTGCAGATTTTGGAGAAGGTAAGCAAAACCGGAAAACTAAAAATAGGTACTAATGAAACCACAAAAGCTGTTGAAAGGGGCATTGCAAAATTGGTATTTATTGCAGAGGATGTAAATCCAAAAGAAATAGTTATGCACTTACCTCCATTGTGCGAAGAAAAAAATATTCCATATACCTATGTTTCAACAAAAAAAGAATTAGGAGAGAAGGCAGGCATAAATGTAGGCGCTGCTGCAGTTGCGCTAATTGAAGAAGGAGATGCTAAGAAGGAAGTAGTTGAGTTAGTTAAAAAGTTGGAAGAGCTTAGAAAAGGAAAAAAGGAAGAAAAGTAGGTGTTATAGATGGCTGAAGAAAAAGGGACTCCTGCAGAGGTCGTAGAAATTCTGCAGAGAACAGGTGAAAATGGAGAAATTGTACAAGTGCTGTGTAAAATTTTAGAGGGTCCAGAGAAGGGCAGAGTAAAAAGAAGAAATGTAAAGGGAAATGTTAGGAAAGGAGATATATTAATTTTATTAAGTACTGAAAGAGAGGCTAAGGAGATTAAAGTAAAATAGTAGGTGTTTTTATGAAATGCAGTTTTTGCGGTATGGAATTTTATGGAAAAGGAAAGATTTATGTTAAAAAGGACGGCACTGTATATAAATTCTGCAGCAGGAAATGCGAAAGAAATTTACTGAATCTAAAAAGAAACCCAAGAAAAATAAGATGGACTTTAACATTTGCAAAAGTTAAAAAATTGAAGAAGAGGTGAGTTTTTTGCCATTGCAAAGAACTTTAGTTATTATTAAGCCAGATGCATTAAATAGAAACCTTGTAGGAGAAATTGTCAATAGATTTGAGAGAAAAGGGTTAAAGATCATTGGAATGAAAATGATGAAGCTTTCTGAAGAAATTCTAAATGAGCATTATGCTCATCATGCGGAAAAGCCCTTTTTTGAAGCATTAAAGCAGTTTATGCAAAAAGCGCCCGTAATTCTGCTTGTTATAGAAGGAAATAATGCTGTTGATGTTGTAAGAAGATTGTGCGGAGAAACTGACGCTACAAGAGCATTGCCAGGAACAATAAGAGGGGATTTTGCATTAAGCGTACAATGTAATATCGTCCATGCTTCGGATTCTGTTGAAACTGCAGAGAAGGAAATTAAGAGATTTTTTAAAGAAGACGAAATTTTCCCTTACACAAAGATAGATTCAGAAATATTGTATTCAGAGGAGGAAAGAAAATGAAGCTAAAAGTAAAAAGAATTGTGTCGGATGCAAAACTGCCTAAATATGCGCATGATGGAGACGCAGGTCTAGATTTGTATGCTGCAGAAGATACTATAATAATGCCCAAAGAAAGAAAGGCTATTTCTACAGGAATTAAAATTGCTTTGGAGAAAGGTTATGAGGCTCAAATAAGGCCTAAAAGCGGATTAGCATTGCATTATGGAATAACTATATTGAATACTCCTGGCACAATTGATGCAGGCTATAGAGGTGAAATAAAGGTAATTTTATTTAATGCAAGCGATAAACCCTTTAAGATAGAAAAGGGAAAAAAAATTGCTCAAATGGTTATTAAGAAGGTTGAATATGCTGAAGTTGAGGAAGTTGATGATCTGGATAATACTTCTAGAGGTCCTAATGGATTTGGATCAACTGGTTTAGAGTAAATTTTGAGGTGATATATATAACTTTAAGGAAACCAATTATTGCAGTATTGGGCCATATAGATGCGGGCAAAACAAGACTTTTAGATGCAATACGCGGCACTGCAATAATTGAAAAAGAGGCCGGTGGCATTACTCAGCATATAGGCGCAACAGAGGTTCCAATTGAAACAATTAAAAACTTGAGCAGAGATATTTTGCAGATATACAAGTTTGAGCTAAAGATACCTGGGCTGCTTTTTATTGATACTCCCGGTCATGAAGCATTTTCAACATTAAGAGAAAGAGGAAGCTCTATTGCTGATTTAGCTGTTTTGGTTGTTGACATTAACAAAGGCTGCCAGGAACAAACATACGAAGCATTATCTATTCTAAAATCTTTTAAAGTTCCATTTATTATAGCCGCAAATAAAATTGATACAATCTTTGAGTGGAATTCTATTAACACAACAAGCATATTAAAAAGTATGAAATCTCAGGATGAAAAAGCTCTGAAAAAATTAGATGAAAAAATTTACATTTTAGTTGGGCAGCTCTTTCAACAGGGCTTTAATGCTGAGAGATTTGATAGAGTAAAAGATTTTACAAAGGAGATATTAATAATACCGGTTAGTGCGAAAACTAAAGAGGGCATAGCAGAACTTTTACTTTTTTTAGCAGGCTTAAGCCAAAAATATTTGGGAAAAAAATTAGAAATACACAAAGATGCTTTTGGCAAGGGAACAATATTGGAAGTAAAAGAAGAAAAGGGTTTGGGAAAAACAATTGATGTAATTTTATATGACGGTAGGATAAAAGTAAATGATAGAATAGCCTTTTATGGAAAAAAAGGAGTAGTGGAAACTAAAGTTAGGGCTTTATTAGTCCCTAAACCATTGGCTGAATTAAGGGAAGAAAAAAAATTCAAAAATATAAAAGAAGTTACTGCGGCAGCAGGACTTAAAATTGCAGCTCCAGGTTTAGATGAGGCAATTGCAGGTTCTCCCATAATTGTGGTTAGGGATGAATCACAGCTCAAAGAGTTTAGTAAACAGCTAAAAGATATTAAAATTGAAAGGGATGTAGTAGGAGTTATTGTTAAAGCGGATACTATTGGTGCATTAGAAGCCTTAATATCTCTGTTAGAAAAGGAGGGTTTAAAGATAAGAAAGGCCGATATCGGAGAAATAACTAAGCAGGATCTTATTGAAAGTTCTAATATTTCTAAAAAAGACCCCTATGCAGGAGTTATTTTTGCTTTTAATATTAAAGTAGACGAAAAAATATTAAATGAAGCTAAGGCATTGAATACTAAAATTTTCTCTTCAAATGTGATTTATACACTTTTAGAAGACTATAAAAAATGGGTTGAAGAAAAGAAAAGAGAAGAGAGAATGAAGATATTGCAGAGCATTAATTATCCTGCAAAATTTCAAGTATTGAGGGGCTGCATATTTAGAAATTCCAAGCCCGCAATAGTTGGCATAAGAGTTATTAGCGGAAAATTAAGGCCAAATGTAATTGTTTTAAGAGAAGATGGCAAAGAATTAGGAAAATTACTTAACATACAATCAGAAGGTGAAACAATAAATGAGGCAGAAAAAGGGAGTGAGGTTGCTATATCAATTGATAAAGCAGTTGTTGGCAGAAATCTTTTTGAGGATGATGTACTTTATATTAAACTAACAAAGAATGATATTAAGCAACTGAAAAAACTCTGGCAGGAATTGTCAGAGGAGGATAAAAATTTAATTGAGGAAATAATTTCAATCCAAAAGGGGTGAAAATATGAATATTGTAGTCTCGGATCCAAAAACATCAAAGGCGATTTCAATTAATACAGAAAAGCCAGTTTATTTAGGCAAGAAAATAGGGGATGAAGTAGACTTAAGCGTAATTGGCTTAGAAGGTTATAAGGGAATAATAAAAGGAGGCTCTGATAAAAGCGGATTTCCAATGAAACCTTCCTTACAAGGAATTAGCAGAAAGAGAATTATTATGGAAAAAGGAGTTGGAATTAGAAAAACTAAAAAGGGCTTAAAAAGAAAGAAGATGGTTAGAGGCAATACTGTTGCTGAGGATATAGCACAGCTTAATATTGTAATTAAAGAATATGGTTCAAAACCATTTGAGGAATATTTGCCCAAAAAAGAGGAGAAGGAAAAGGCTGAGAAAAATGAGTAAAAAAGAGAAGAAATTTCTACAAGCGGAAATAAATATTGGAATGGTAGGGCATGTTGATCACGGAAAAACAATGCTTACAAAGGCATTAACTGGAGTAATGACAGATACTCATAGCGAGGAATTAAGAAGAGGAATTTCAATAAGATTAGGTTATGCCGATGCTATTTTTAGAAAATGCCCTAAGTGTAAAGGAGATATAGCATATACAACCTCAGAAGTTTGTAAAATTTGCGGCTCAAAAACAATTCCATTGCGGCGCGTTTCTTTTGTTGATGCTCCGGGGCACGAAACCTTAATGGCAACTATGCTGAGTGGTGCAGCATTATTGCAGGGTGCTGTTTTAGTTATTGCTGCAAATGAAAAATGCCCCCAGCCAAGAACCGCGGAACATCTCGCAGCATTAAAGATTTCAGAAGTTAACAAAATTGTTGTTGCGCAAAATAAGATAGATCTTGTTGATAAGGATAAGGCTATAGAAAATTATAATCAGATAAAAGAATTTTTGAAGGAAAATGGATATGAGGATGTCCCAATTATACCAACTTCGGCAACTTATGGCATCAATATAGATTTTTTAATTGCTGCAATTGAAAAGAAGATCCCAACTCCGGAATATGATTTAAAAAAACCGTTGAAAATGTATGTTGTTCGGAGTTTTGATATTAATAAACCCGGAACCAAACCGGAAAATTTTAAGGGCGGAGTTTTAGGAGGAAGCATCATGCACGGTAAAGTTAAAGTTGATGACGAAATAGAAATAGCACCCGGAATTAACAAAAGAATAATTACCAAAGTATCAAGCCTTTCAACAGTTACAGGGCTTTTAAAAGAGGCACATCCAGGCGGCTTAATAGCAA
>CAYLVV010000005.1:0-17874 GCA_964387215.1 uncultured archaeon | reverse complement strand
TTCAGCCTCTAAAATTATTTTGGCGCAGCACACATAACTCAGCTTGTGAGAAAAGCTTAGGCTATTGTTTGAGAATTCATAATTAAAATCATACAATGGTTTTTTAAAATTGGGAATTGTTTTTATTCTTCTCTCTTTTAAACAACCACTAACATTAAAACTAAACTCAATTTCTTTTTTAGCATAATTTTCAACAACTTGCATTGATTTAAGGAAAGAAAGAGAAATTATTAAAAAAGATGAAATTAGAGTAAATATTAAAACAAAAGATAGTTTTTTCATCATAAAAATCAGAAATTTAAACTTTTTAAATTTAATAGATTTAATTTCATCTATAGAAAGGTTTAAATAGTGGTTTTCTCACACATTTTAAAAAAAGAGGTGCGATTATGGGTTATGAACTACCTTTAGCTGCGGTTGTGAGACTAATAAAAAAATCAGACCCAAATTTTAGGGTTAGTGAAAAGGCTGCTGAAGTTTTAAGAGATAAATTAGAGGAATTCAGCTTAAAAATTGCATCAAAGGCTAAAGAATTCGCAATACATGCTCATAGGAAAACAATTACAGCTAGTGATATTCAGCTAGCATTAAAAAATTTATAAAGGAAAGCCCTTAGAAATCATAGGGCTTTACTGTTTTTCTTCCGTTTGATTTACATCTCTTAATTGCTGTTTTTACTGCATTTTCAATAACTTTATCCAATGCATCGACTGAATCAGAAGCCATCATCATTCCTTGGCTCCTAATCAGCTCAGCAACTTTACTTTTTACAACGTATTCTGCCATAAAAACACCCCTCCTTTTATTGCAATTTGTAATCTAAGAAGGACATTCCAATATTTAAATGTTTTTGTTGGAAGACACCACAGCTGGAAACACATTATTTAAACGGTTCAAAATATTTCTTGAGATATAATTAAATTAGAATTTTAAAGTTAAAGAACGGATTATTTATATGGGAACAGGCTTTACAAAATATTTTGAAAGAAAGGTATACAAAACTATTAAAAAGTACAAGTTATTGAATAAAAGAGATAAGGTTATTGTGGCATGTTCGGGAGGAAAAGACTCCACTGTAGCATTATATTTATTAAAAAAATTTGGTTATGATGTTGAAGCATTAACAATAAACCTTCTTATTGGAGAGTGGTCTAAAAAAAATTTGGAAAATATAACTAAATTTTGTGAAGATTATGAAATAAAACTTCATATTGTGGATGTGCAAAAAGAATTTGGATTCTCTATAGCCGAGCTAAAAAATTGCACAATTTGCGGAATAATAAAAAGATGGCTGATAAACAAAAAGGCAAGAGAACTTAATGCAACAAAAATCGCTACGGGACATAATCTAAATGATGAGGTAGAAACTATTTTATTAAATATATTTAATGGAAATTTAGCATTAAGTGCAAAACTTGGGCCAAAAGTAGGCATTATTAAAGATAAAAAATTTGTACAAAGAATAAAGCCCCTCTATTTTTGCACGGATGAAGAGATTAAAAAATATTCTAAAATAATGAAATTTCAAATACTTTATAAGCCATGTCCCTACTCTGCAAATAGTTTTAGAAAATGCGTTAGAGAATTTCTTTACCAAATAAGAAAAAAATATTGTAATAGTGAGATAACCATAACTAATAATTTTCTTAATAAAATATTGCCAATTGTAAGGAAAGAATATTTATTGGAGAATAAATTAAAATATTGTAATATATGCGGAGAACCAACCAATAACAAAATATGTAAAGCATGCAAACTAATTATGGCTATGAAACATTAATATTCAATTTAATATTTTAAAATGATCTGTGCTTTCTTTAGTTGAGGTGATTTTTATGGAAACAATTAAAAATCTTGCAAAAGCCTTTGTTGGAGAAAGCCAGGCAAGGAACAGATATACTTTTTATGCAAAAATTGCCAAAAAAGAAGGTTATGAGCAGATTGCAGAAATTTTTGAGATTACTGCAGAAAATGAAAGAGAACATGCAAAGTGGCTTTTACGGTTAATAAACCAGCTTAAAGATAAAGCTAAGGAAAAAGGAGAAGAGTTTAACAAGATAAATATTGATGCAGCAGTACCAATAACCTTATCTAATACTATTGAAAATTTAAAGTCTGCAATTTCTGGTGAGCATTATGAATATAGCAAAATGTATCCAGAATTTGCTGAGATTGCTGAAAAAGAAGGATTTAAAGAAATTGCAGAGAGACTTAAAGCTATTGCAGTAGCTGAAAAGCATCATGAAGAGAGATATAAAAAACTATTAGCTATGTTAGAAGGTAATAATGTATTTAATAAAAATAATGACATTGAATGGGTTTGTAGAAAGTGTGGCTACGTGCATAAAGGAAAAGAACCCGTTGAAAAATGTCCTAGTTGCAGTCATCCTAAAAATTATTTCCAGAGAAAATGCGAAGAATATTAGAACTTAAAAATATTTATTTGAAAATTAGAAAAGATATTGAGAAAAAGAGAGTGGAATTTAGGAAAAATTTTAATTCTAATAAGAAAATTTTTTCAGAACTGATATTTTGTATACTAACACCGCAAAGCAAAGCTGAGGTATGTGATAGAGCCCTCAAAAATCTAATGAAAAAAGATTTGCTTTTTCACGCTAACACCAAGGAGCTCTTGAAAGAACTGAAGGAAATCAGATTTAGAAATAAAAAAACAAAATACATTCTAGAAGCAAAAAAATTTTTTACTAAAAATGGGAAATTAGTAATTAAAAAAATCTTAAAAGAATTTAAAGATGCAAAAGATGTGAGAGAATTTTTAGTTAAAAATATTAGGGGAATTGGATATAAAGAAGCGAGCCATTTCCTAAGAAATATTGCATTTGAGGGTTATAAAAATTTGGCAATTCTCGATAGACATGTGCTAAGAAGTTTGAAAAAATTGAAAATAATTGATAGCATTCCAAAAAGTTTAAGTAAAAACAAATACTTAGAAATTGAAGAAAAAATGAAAAATCTTGCTAAAAAACTAAACACGGATCTTTTCAGTCTAGATTTTGTTTTATGGTACAAAGCCTCTGGAAGGATTTTTAAATAAATATAAATAATGAAGTTCAGATTTCTAAGTAATAAAAATTATATAGCAGTTATTCTTTCTTTCCACTACATGAAAAGAATCAATAAGGAATAAAAACGAAGGGGTCACGCTCGCCCGGCGAATAGGGTTTTTATTGCTAAGGGCCCCTTCTTAAATACTCAAAACTTGTTTTGCATAAATTTTTTATATATCCTATGCCTTTTTAGCCTATGATTGATGCTTTTTTGCTCTTGGGAATTACCCTTTTACTTGGCTTTCTCGCTGTAGATCTATTTAAAAAAACTAAAATCTCAGAAGTTATCATCCTTATAATCTTCGGATTTTTAGTAGGTTATATTGGCTTAATTGATGTAAGTCCCGGGTCTATAATTCAACAGGTTTCTCCGTTTTTAGGAACTTTGGCATTAATTCTCATCCTGTTTGATGGTGGTATAAATCTAAACATTTTTAGAGTAACAAAAGAATTTCCAAGGGCCTCATTATTTACTTTTGTAGTATTTTTGATATCAGCAATTATTACAGGATTATTAATGCAGTATGTTTTTGGTTGGGAACTAATACATGGGATCTTGCTTGGCTGTATTGCTGGAGGCATAAATTCTGCGATAGTAATTGCAATGGTAGAGAAAATTTCCATAAGGCAAGATATTAAAACAATGTTAATTTTGGAATCAACGCTGACGGATGTCCTAGTAGTTTTGGGCTCCTTTTTTGTAATTGAAGCATTAATTGCAAAAATGCCTAGCTTTGTTGATCTTATGAAACTATTAGCTAGTAACTTTTCAATTTCAATTGTTGCCGGGGTTTTGTTTGGAATTATTTGGCTTTCAGCTATGGCTTCCATGGAAAAAGAAACCAAAAAAGCTTATGCTCATATTCTAACAGTAGCTATAACTTTCATTATATATTCTTTAATAAATTTAATTGGAGGCAATGGACACTTCGCTGTTTTTGTATTTGCTTTAGTTTTAGGAAATGTAAAATCTTTTGCAAAAATAATGCCTATTAGCGAAGAATATTTTTTAGAAAAAGAAGTCTGGACGTTCCATAAAGAAATTACCTTCTTTGTTAGAACATTTTTCTTTATGTATATTGGCCTAATGTTGGTTCCTCACATTTTTGAATTCTCTGCAGTTACTGCTGCACTATTAATTTCATTTTTAGCATTAATAACAAGATATTTTAGCCAGAAATTTCTAATTAAAAAAGCAACCCTGCAAGAAAAAATAGCAATAACATTAATATTGCCTCGTGGATTATCTGCTGCAGTAATGGCATTATATGCAGCGTCAAAAGGCATAACCATTAAAGGTTTGGAGGAAATAGTTTTAGCAGTAATATTAATAACCAATATTATTGCCACTATCGGCACATATTATGCAGCGAAAAAACTCAAGGGAAAGAATTTTAAACAAAGCAAAAAATAATTTATTTACCAATGATGAACTGACGATGACCCTGAAAAATGATGAGTGATGGGCGGTCTGAGGTTTTAAAACTTTAATTACCTGCTTTTAGTAATACTTTCCAACTTTTTGGGCATATTCTTTAAATAATGCTAAGCACTCTTTCCGCATAAAAGGACCGTAAATTTTAATTTTGAGTTTTGCTAAACTCTTTAGCTTTCTATTTGAAATTTTTAATTCTGAAAAGCCTAAAACATCTGCATCATTAATTGTAGTTCCGTAAACTATTTTGCTTATGCCTGCCCAATGTATTGCCGAAAAACACATTGGGCATGGTTCAGTGGTTGAGTAAATAATACAATTATCCAATTTTATTTTTCTTAGTTTATTGCAAGCTTTTCTTATGGCATTTATTTCTGCATGTGCTGTAACATCTTTATCCGCAAACACAGTATTATGTGCCTTAGCAACTAACTTTCCTTTGGCATCAAATATCGCGGCACCAAAAGGGCTTTGGCGCTTTGCAATACCTTTTTTTGCTATATCAATTGCAACTCTCATTTTTTCTTTAGATGGTTTAAACATTCAAAAATTAAGGCGAAATAGTTTAAAAGAATTAAATCCTTTCTGCATTAGGAGGTGAGTTAATGAGATTTTCAGCAATAGCTGCAATTTTGGTGTTTTTATTTGCTTTTGGCTATGCACAAATGCTAACAACTACTGCCCAAACAACAGCATCAATCCAAAATTACAGCTGTGATGATATCAAAATGCTGGAGGAGAAATACAAAAAAGCTATAGATGAATACAACGCTATGCTGCAAAGGTGTTCTGAAGAAACAATTGCCGCAGATATTGATTGTGAAGACAGGCTTATCAGTATGAAAAGAGAAATTGCAGTATTAGAAAATGAACTTATAGCTTTGAGAAAAAAATGTGCTGAAGAAAAAAAAGTAAGAGAACAAGTAGCTAAAGAAGTAGCAACAGAAACTGAAGTAAAACCAGTGCCGATTACTCCAGAGGTTAACTGTGAGAAGCTACCAAGGATTGAAAGAGATTATGAAAGAACTAAGAAAACTTATTTAGGCTTAAAGAAACTATGTGAGATAAAAGCTGAGCAAAAGGAACAAAGTTATGAGGAATGTATGGAAGAGATTAAAGGAAAATTGGAAGAGTACAGAAAAACTTTGAATGAGTTAAGTGAGCTAATAAACAAAATGAAAAGAGTATGCGAACCGCAAAAAGTAGTAACAGCAACGGTTGAATCACGATGTGAAGATTTAAGTGAGGAACTTAAACTTATTGCGGAGAGAATGGAAAAGGCAAAAATAGCTGGTGATAAAGAGCTATATGAAGAGCTGAAAAGGAAATATGACGTAGTGAGGAACGAACTTATTAAATACTGCCAAAAGAAAGAAGCAAAAAAGGAGGAAGAAATTGAAGATGAAATCATTAAGTGCATACGCAGGGTTTTAGCAGTAAATGAGCAGATGAGCTACGAAGAAGCTAAGAAGAAATGTTTAATGCCATATGAGGAAGTAAAACCAGTAATTAGCATTTGTGAAAAAATTAGGCGAGAAATTGCAGCATTGGAAGAAAAATTACAAGTTGCTAGCGAAGAAGATAAAGCAGGTATAGAGAAAGAAATTGAAATATTGAAAGAGAAATTTAAACACTGCATTAGAAGGGCTCCAGCGAAAAAAATAGACCCGTGCAGAGAAGCAAAAGAACTTAGAATAAAATATGAAAGATTGAAAGAATATTATGAGGAATTACTAGAGAAGTGCAGTGAGCTTTCTGAGGATGAAGAAATTGAAAAATGCGAGGCAGAGCTAAAAAATATTAGAGAAAAATTAGCAATAATCAAAAAGGATGTTACTAGAAAAGAGGAATTATGCAAAAGGGAAAGAGAAAAAGAAATTGAAAAGCCGGACTTTTGTAAAAAGGCTGAAGAATTAGAACAAGCAATCCAAGCACTCAAAGAAAAAATTCTCGAGACAGAAAAAAAAGTTAAAACAGGAGAAATGCCAGAAGATACACTAGCTGAATACAATGCAGAACTAAATGCCTTAGAAGAACGCTATAAAGAAGCAAAAGAATTCTGCAAAAGAGGGGAAATTCCTAAAGAAGTTATAGCTGAGCCGTGCAGATGGTTGAGAGAACTAAAACTATTGTATGAAAAATTAGTAAAAGAATATGCAAATAATCCTAATGAAGAAATTGCACAAAAGATTAAGGATGTAAAGGAAAGAATTGAGTTTTTTAAGGAAAAATGTGAACAAACACCTAAAACAAATATCTCAGAGATAACAGCATATATCGAAGAAAAAAAAGAGGAGCTTGCTGAGAAGGCAGTAGCTGAAGGTACTAATCTGGAAGACGAACTTAAAAAACTAGAGGAAGAGAAAAGGAAGCTAGTTGAAGAATTTACCAAAAAACTAAAAGAGCTAGAAATTAAAATCTACGAAGTAAAAAAAAGGATTAGGTTTATGAAAGGCTCTATGGAAATTGATGGTGTTGAAACAGAGGCTAAACCAACAAAGCTAGAAATCAAAAAAGGCGAAGAAAAGGAAGAAGTTGAAGTAAGACCACAAAAGGATATTATCATTATAAAACACAAAGGAAAGGAAGTTAGAGGAGATGTTGAACTAGAGTATAAGCAGGGTGTGTTGTATTCAACAAAAAGTAATAAACCACTAAAAGTATTGCCAGGAGAAATAAGAGAAAGAGGCATTGTAAAGAAATTTGAACTAATTGATGACGGAAAGCTACCAAAATATAGAGCTGAGGAAGAGAGAGATGGAAGATTCTTAGGGATAATACCAATAAAGATTGAAGTTAAAAGGGAAATAGATGCAACAACAGGAAGAACTCTAAAAGAAGAAAAACCCTGGTGGTCTTTTTTAGTTGCAGAGGCAAATCCACAACCAAGTCCAAAACCAGAAAAACCCATAAGCGAGTCCAACCCGCAACCAAGTCCTAAACCAGTTGCAGAGGCAAATCCACAGCCAAGTCCAAAACCAGAAAAACCAGTTGCTGAAGCGAATCCACAACCAAGTCCAAAACCAGAAAAACCCATAAGCGAGTCCAACCCGCAACCAAGTCCTAAACCAGTTGCAGAGGCAAATCCACAACCAAGTCCAAAACCAGAAAAACCAGTTGCTGAAGCGAATCCACAACCAAGTCCATAAATTTTTTCTTTTTTCTCTTTTTTATTTTTAATCTAAAAACTACTATCTTTAAAAACAAAATCCTCCTGTTTTTTTTGGTGAGTACTTATGGAAAAGGAAGTAAAAGAAGAAGTCTCTCAAAATCCTGAAGAAAAATTACCATTGCCAAAAGCGACCATTACAAATCTACTAAGAAAACATTTGAGCAAGGGGAAACAAATCAAAGACGCTGTGAAAGTAGAACTTAATTTATGGTTAGCAAAAATGGTGGAAAGAATTGCAAAGAAAATGGATGAATATCCCTACACGTATGTAGATTTGCACATGTTTAGAGAAGCGATAATGCCTTATGAACAAATAAATGAAATAGAGAAAGAGAAGGAAAGAATAATAAAAGAGTTGGATAGCATAAAGGCTTTATGTGACACACTAATAAGTGAAATTGACAGAAAATTTACATTGAGAAGAAAATTTGCATATGAGTATTTAAAGAAATCCAAAGAAGAAAAATAATTTTAACTCTTTAAAATTTCTCTAACTATTTTAGGAATAATGCTATGTGGATTAGTTACGATAAGGCTTATTAGCTGAAACAAATTTCTGCATTTTCTATTTGTAGAAGCTTTCTCAAAATCTATAATCACAGGCATGGAATTTTTTTCTACTAAAATATTTGTGCCTTTGCCAGCAAGTTGTCCATGGCTTAAGCCTATTTTATCCAAAATTTTTGCTTGTTTAAAGAGATTTATCAGAAAATTCCTAAGTTTTTCTTTTTTTGGCTTTCTCAAAATCCATTTCCTAAATGAGACACCTTCAATAAATTCCATTAATAGAATTTTTCTTTTTTTATCATAAAATATAATTTTAGGTCCAATATTGTGCTTATTAGCTAAACTTAAATTTTGAAATTCCCTCTCTAATGCATTTGGCCTGGGAGAATCCAGGCGTTGAATTTTTAATGCAAATTTTTTTCCCTTTTTATCTTTAACTAAATATATAATACTGCTAAATCCTTTTCCAATTTTTTCAATTAGCGAAAGATTTCGTTCCTTTAAAAATTCCTCCAAATCATCTTCATCTATTAATTTTTTATTACTCATTGTCAACCACACATCCATCAAAAAGAGGAAGGTTTTAAAATTTATATTCCATTAAAATATAATTAGTGATTCTGCTATAAAAAGCTTATTTTGAAAGTCAAAAAGGAGGTGCAGATTATGGCAGAAACTAATACAACACAACCAGTAATATTTTTAGCAGAAGGTACTAAAAGAACTAGAGGCAGAGACGCACAAAGAATAAATATAATTGTTGCAAAAGCAGTTGCAAATGCTGTAAAAAGTACTCTTGGCCCAAAAGGAATGGATAAAATGCTGGTAGATGAACTAGGAGATATAACAATAAGCAACGATGGTGCAACAATACTGAAAGAAATGAGCATTGAACATCCTGCTGGAAAAATGATGGTTGAGGTAGCAAAAACTCAAGAAACAGAAGTTGGTGATGGCACAACAACAGCAGTAATCATTGCAGGAGGCTTATTACAAAAGGCAGAGGCAATGTTGGATGATAATATACATCCAAGTATTATTATAAATGGTTATAGAATGGCTTCACACAAAGCTAAAGAGATTCTAAAAGAGTTAGGCGAGGAAATAAAGTTTGAGGAAAAAGAGGCATTGCTAAAAATTGCATTGACATCAATGACAGGAAAGGCAGCAGAAGCAAGCAAAGAACTAGCAAATTTAGTTGTGGAAGCAATAACTACTGTTGCAGAGAAACAAGATGGGAAAATAGTAATTGATAAGGATAATATAAAATTGGAGAAAAAAACTGGTTCTTCATTAGAGGAAAGCAAGCTAGTTAAAGGAATAGTAATTGATAAAGAAATTGTGCATAGTCAAATGCCCAAACGCATAGAAAATGCAAAAATAGCATTAATAGATGCAGCATTAGAAGTTAGAGAAACAGAGACTGATGCAAAAATAAATATTACTTCTCCAGAGCAATTACAAGCATTCCTTGATCAAGAGGAAAAAATGCTAAAAGACATGGTACAAAAGATCAAAGAATCAGGAGCAAATGTTGTATTTTGCCAAAAAGGAATTGACGATGTTGCACAATATTTCTTAGCTAAAGAGGGCATTGCTGCTGTTAGAAGAGTTAAAAAATCAGATATGGAAAAGTTGGCAAAAGCAACTGGTGCAAACATAGTAACAAGGGTTGACGGTATAAACAAAGATGACTTGGGAGAAGCAACTTTAGTAGAGGAAAGAAAAGTTGCAGATGAAGACATGGTGTTTGTAGAAGGTTGCAAAAATCCTAAAGCTGTAACAATATTAATCAGAGGAGGCACTGAACACATTATAGATGAAGCAGAAAGAAGCGTAGAAGATGCCTTGGGGGCAGTAATTACAGCAATAAAGGATGGTAAAGTTGTAGTTGGTGGCGGTGCTGTAGAAATAGAACTTGCAATGAAACTAAGAGACTATGCAAAAACAGTTGGTGGCAGAGAGCAACTTGCAATAGACGCATTTGCAGATGTGGTCGAAATAATTCCAAGAACATTGGCAGAGTCAGCAGGCATGGATCCACTAGAGACTTTAGTAAATTTAAGAAGCAAACATACAGAGAAAGATGGAAAATATTATGGCATTGATGTAATGAACGGCAAAATTGAAAATATGAAAAAGCTAAATGTAATTGAACCTTTGAGTGTGAAAACTCAGGCAATAACATCTGGAACAGAAGTTGCACAAATGATCTTGCGTATAGATGATATTATTGCAGCACAAAGTAAACCTTCTGCCGGTGGCGGAGGGATGCCGCCAGGTGGTGCATTACCAGAGTACTAAAGCTAACTTTTTCTTTTTTTTCTTTTTGTTTTTTAAATGAAAGTTATTATTTTTGGTATTACTGGCTTAGCTAGGAGTGGAAAAAATACTGCTGCTAGGTTTTTGGTTAAAAAATTTGGCTTTTTACATTTTGATTTTTATAGAGATGTTATTGTTGAGTTATTAAGAAAAAAAGGGTTAAGAGCTACAAAAATAAATGCCTCTAAATTAGGAAATGAATTGAGAAAGAAATGTGGAAAAGGTATTATGGGAAAGTTGTTAGCAAAAAAAATTCTTAAAGAAATTAAAAAATTTAAGAGAAAAAAAATTGTGATTGTGATTACAGGAATAAGATCAAAAGAAGAAATTAAAGAATTTGAAAAAATTTTGAAAAGTAAAATTATTCTTATTGAAATTTACGCTCCTGAGAAAGAGAGATTTAAAAGATCAAAGTTAAAAAGTTTCAGAGAATTTAAAGAAAGGGAAAAATTGGATAAAGAAAAGGGTTTAGGTAAAGTATTAAAACTTGCAAAATTTAGAATTAAAAATATACTGCGTAAAGAAATGAAGAAAGAATTAAAATTAATTGTGGATAAATTTGTTTAAGGGCCCGTAGCTCAGCCTGGTTAGAGCAACGGTCTTATAAACCGTGTGTCGTGGGTTCAAATCCCACCGGGCCCAAGTATCCCTTTATGGGATACTGGTCGGATTTGAACCGGCTCTTTTTGATAAAACTTTTTGTTTAAAAAGTTTTTTCAAGTCCAACCGGGCCCAAGTATCCCTTTTATAAAATATGTGTTTACTTTGCTGATTTTTAAATATGTAAAAATTAGTATTTTTAAGAAGCTAGGCCCAAAAATCTAATTAACATTATTAGAGCGACAAAAATAAATGCTAGAGAAACAACAAATTCTGGAGTAAGTTTTGCTCCACTAAATTCTGTATCAAAAAATCTCACTATGCCTATACTCGAACTTGGTCCATATGCTCTCTGTTGTGCCATAAGAAGGTTTAAATAAGAAAAGAATAAAAAGATTGGTATGGATGTATATCAATTTAAAGAATCTCTAAAAATAGGAATGCATATTTTGTTTACTATTTTATTAATAGTAGCTTTATTGAGTATTGCTACATGGTTAGGTATTTTACGTTGTAGTGTTATTCCTGGTTGGTGTTCTTTATATTATGCAATGTTGGGTCAGCCAAAGGTATTAATTGTTTATGGAAACGATGGATTAGGAAATCCAGAAAAATTAGCTGAAGTTTTGGCTAATAGAAAAATATTGGGTATTAGGCCTAGGCTGTTACATTTAAGCCAAATAAGTACTGAAAATTTGAAGGAATACCAACTTGTAATTGTTGAGCATGCAAAAACTATAAGTACAAAGAAATTATTAGACTTTATGCAATATGTTGACTCAGGCGGCAGACTTATTTGGATTGCTGATTCCGGTACTTCTTTAGCAAAAGGAGATGAATATGTTTATGAGGATGAATTATATCAAGGTAAAGAGCATAAAATAATCAGCCCTTGGGTAAGAAAGTATGCAGAAGGTGGCCAATTAAAGGTAGTTAATTTTGAAAATTATTTATCAGTAAGATATGTAGCTAATTTTTGTGATGTTTATAAGGAATTTTGTAAAAATGGAACTACTGGCTTAGTTGGAAGATTATTTCCTCCGAGTAGAGATCATAGATTAGTCTATGGAATGCAAACAAATTTACCATATAAGGGAAACTTTAGTATTGTAAAAGAAGTTAGTGGTGTTGGCACAAAATTGGTTTTAACATTAAATACTGATTTTGGAATAAAAGTTAATGAGGAGGATTTAGGTATCTCGTTACCGTTTATTGTAGTTTCTGGTATTGGTGAAAGGATTGCTTATTATGCTTTTCCTCCGGAACAGTTAGCTGAATTAAAATATTCAACACTAATAGAAAATATGTATTATGGAATGCTAGAGTAAACAAAAAGCTTTTTAAATAAGAAAATACTCAATATGCAAAAGTATTTAAATGCCTGTAAGTATAAAATATTTACTAAGTGAGGTGAAAATATGTATCCTGAGTCAGGTGCTGCAGAAAGTGAAGCTCCTCCTTTAGAGCCATTACCAGGCTATGATTGGAAATCTCGTATAATGGCAAACTTTGAAGGATTAATACCATTATTACTAATATTAATTATTGGATTCTTTTTAGCTGCTAAATTTGATATTATTAATTCTGGTACACCAATTATTGGCCCAGTTGTTGGTACAGTTGCAGGGAAAGAACCTATGGAAATGTTAATTATTGGCAGTCCAAGTCAGGATTTATTAGATGTATTGAATGCTAATAGAGATATTGTAAGATACAGAATAAAACAAGCCTCTGATTTAGAAAGAAATCCTGAAGATCAATTAGTTGCATATGATGTTATTTTGCTTGATCAAAGTAATCAGGCTGATAAAACAGTCTCAAAACAACTAGGAAAAGCAATTGAGAAGTTTGTAAAAAGTGGAAAAAAATTAATTGTTATTAAAGATTCTGGTATTAGAAGGCCTGAAACAGTTGACATTGTTGGTTGGAAAGCTACTTTTGGAGATATTATTCCAGTAAGCTGCGAAAGAACAATAAATAATATTCCAACTTGTTTGCAACCTATTACTGTTGTTGGAAGAATCCACAGACAGGATATAAAACACCCAATAATGAAAGGCATTGAAGTTGCTCCTGCCGAAGAGGAGTATGCATTAATATTAACAACATTTGATGTTGATCCAGTAGGCAAGGAAATAGCATACATTGAGACACGTGATAAAAAAACATATCCTGCAATAGTAGAATCAAGATTACTAATAGGAAAAGTAATATACTTCAATTATGATCCGGGTAAGACACGCGGCATATTTGAAGCAACATTGGAATATTTACGCTAAACATAACTTTTAATATATTTTGAAGCTCAAAAGCTTTAAGCTTAATAGAATACAGAGGTGAAATTATGGCAGAAGAAAGCAACGTTATCTATGTAGGTAAGAAAAATACAATGGCTTATGTACTTGCTGTTGTAACACAACTAAACCAAGGAGCGAGCGAAATAATCCTAAAAGCAAGGGGAAGAGCTATCAGCAAGGCAGTAGATGTTGCAGAAATCGTGAGGAATAGATTCATCAAGGATTTAAAACTAGGGGAAATAACCATAAGCACAGAGGAACTACAAAGCAATGAAGGCAATACATTAAAAGTTTCTGCAATCGAAATACCCTTGAAAAAGTAAATTTGTTTTTTATTTTTTCCTAATTTTTTATTTATTTTTGGTTTGGGATTCTAACCGAAAACTATTTATATATCATGATACTTTCATGATAGTAATATGAATAGTCATGACACTAATGAATTAAATAATGAAAAAGTGAAAGAGATACTAAAATTAATAAGCCCTAAGTTTCAAGAATCAACTTTAGATATACAGCAAATAATGCAATTAAGCAAAGACCCTTTAATGTTAGGAGTATTGCTTTACAAACTTGCTGAAGAAAGAAGAAAAACAAATGAGTTATTATTGCAAATAAATGAGAAATATGATAAAATAATGTTCAAGCTTAAGACAATTCCGCATAAAGAGGAAAAGCAAACCGTAGAGCTGCTGCCAGAGCAGGACCAGAAGATAATGCAGCTGGTAAAAATAAATGGCTGCGTTGATGCAGAAACTGTAATGAAAGCATTAAATTATAAAGGATTAAATGCAGCCTCCCAAAGACTAAGCAGGCTTGCAAAAGAGGGATTTTTACAGAAGGTCCGCTCTGGCAGAAAAATATTATACTTCCTGCATAAACCTCCCTCCCCCTAAAGCTAAAAGTAGGCCGGAAGCATCCCCCACCACCCCCTCCATTATTTTGGCTATCCGGCCTACTCTTCTAATTTTTTAAGGAGAGGAATAAAAAAATTTAAAAATAGAAATTTCTTGCTTAAAATATGGCTGAATTAGGATTTATAGGAAAAGATGCAATTATTGGCAGAAGTGAAAAGAACATTAAAAAATATGGTGCAAAAGGTACCGCATATATTGGTAAAGTAGTAATGAGCGCCGGAGAAAGACCTGTCCTAGGAAGAAGAATTTTAATGGACATCAGCAGAAGTCATGTTGTGTTGGTTTGTGGAAAAAGAGGTGGAGGAAAAAGTTACACAATGTCTGTTATTATTGAAGAGTTTTGCAAACAACCTCCGGCAATAAGGAATAGATTATCAGTAATAGTTATTGATACAGTTGGTATATTTTGGACATTAAAAATTCCTAATAAAGAACAGGAAAAATTGCTCTATGAATGGGATCTCGAGCCGAAAGGAGTTGATGTCAGAGTACTAGTGCCAAAAGGAAAAATGAAGTTTTATTTGGAGAAGGGTTTGCCTATTGATAGTTATTTTGTTTTAAGAGTTTCAGAGCTTGACATTACGGAATGGATGGCATTATTTAAGCTTACATGGAAAGACCCTGAGGGGGTTTTATTAACAAGGGTTTTAGAAAAATTAAGGGAAGGTCCTCTCAAGGATAGTTTTGGGATAGATGATATTATAAAAGAGATAAATGCTGATAAAGAGGCTGAGGATTTAGTAAAAAAAGCATTAATTAATAGAATGAGGGTTGCAAAAGAGTGGGGCATATTTGAGGCAACAGCACCATCTATAAAAGAAATTGCTAAAGCAGGTACTGTAAATATAATTGATGTTTCTTCTTATAGGCAAGCAATAGGCACTGAAAGTATTAGAGAAATTATTGTAGCATTATTAGGGAAAAAATTGTTTGAAGAGAGAATGTTATATAGAAAGGAGGAAGAGGCTAGCCTAATAAAAGGTAAAAAACGAATAAGCGGAATGCCTATTGTTTGGATGATGATAGATGAAGCCCATATGTTTATGCCAAAAGATAGAAGTAGTATTGCTTTACCAGTTTTATTGGAATGGGTTAGAGTAGGAAGACAACCAGGATTAAGTTTATTACTTGCAACACAAAGACCAAATAAATTGCATCCAGATTGTTTAAGCCAATGTGATTTATTTATAAGCCATAGAATGACAGCACAACCTGATATTGAAGCTGTTGGTACATTAAGGCCTAGTTATATGCAGCAAGATTTTGGTAAGTACTATAAAGAAATGCCCCGCGCCAAAGGTTTTGCATTAATTTTGGATGATAATTCTGAGAAGTTATGGATAGTTAAAATTAGACCTAGGCATACTTGGGACGGAGGAAAAACTGCTAGCGCTTTTACTAAATAAACTATGCAATAATTTTTGCATTATTTATTTTTGCAATTGTATCTAGAAATTGTATTGTATCAGTATTTGCTTTTATATCAAGCAGATTTTCTTTTTGAATTATTTTTATCTTCTTTCCACAGTAAATAAATTCCCTCTGTTTTTCTTTTCTAAGCTGTTGTAAAAACTTTGGAAATTTTTTAATTGGAATATAAATCCACGAATCCTTATATTTACCAAATTTTTTCAAATTTTCAATATCCATTATGCCCAAAATCCTTGGTCTAAAAGAAATTTGTTTTTCTTTTAGCTCTTTAAAACACTTAATCAAAAATTCTTCCAATTGTTCATTATTTTTAAATTTGTATTTTGCAGAAGCTCTTAAGCTCTCAAGCAGCACATCTAATTTTAGAGTAGGCTCCTCTTTTTCTCTTAAAAAACTTCTTAGCTCTAAAAGCCTCTTTTCAAGGATTTTAATTTTAGCCTGTAGCTCCTTATTTTTTAGTTCTTCCTTCAATAAGTCTTTTATTTTTTCATCTTTTGAAACCAATTCCTCTAATTTACTTGCATGCTCTTCAATATCTTTCAAAGTTGATAATAGGCTTTTTGTTTCCTCAATTATTGAGTTTGTTTTTACAATTTTTCTTTCCAACTTATCCAAATATTTGGTAATACTCTCTGCCTGCATAAACCCCACCACCCTATAATAAGTAGCTATATAATTTAGATATAAATGTTTAAAAGGATAAATGTTATGTAGAAGTTGTAAGCAGACTACCAGAACACTCTATGTACAAATAAAAATTTGTTATCAAAAATTTTATCCAGAAACTCAAAATTAAGTTCATAATTCAAAGGTTTATTATGCATTGCATCTTTATTGATAATATCACCTTGATTTACAACAACATTTATGTTATATTTTTTCAGTATTTCTTTATCTCCTTTTTCCAAAAATTTATAAGTGTCTTCAAGCTTTTCCTTTGGAGCATATTCTACACATAAATCTGCTAAAACCCTCTTATGAGCTATGCCTGTTAAGCTATGCCCAAATAAAGGATCAGCCAACACATTTTCTGAAGAAGAGACGTTCAGCTTAACAAAGTTTATTGCGTGCAATGCATAAGATGGTGCAATCCAATTATAAATAATATTTAAAGAAGAAAATGCTGAAAGGAAAATCAAAACATAAAGCAATCTTTTAGAAAAAATATTTTCTAAATAAGTTTTAGAAATACTACAAATAAAAATGCCCAATGCTAAAGAAGTAAAAATATTCCATCTATATGTTATAAACAATTCTATTAATATTCCGGCAATAATTGCTAAAAGTGCTCTTTTTTCCAGCCAACCCAATTTCTGTTTTTTAAATATAAAATCTAGTATTCCAAAAAAGAAAATGAAAATTAGCAGCATTCCAGTTTCAAAAAATAAATTTTGAATAGGCATCTTTATTAGATAGCCCCAGCTCGAGGATTTTGCTTGTGTAGGCAATCCATAGTGTAATAAAAAAGGGACAAAAAATATTAGTGTTATTATTCCACCAAGCAAGAAACTCTTTAGTTGCTTTTTAAACTTAGCACCAAAAAAGAGAGAAAATATTGGCGCAAATAAAAGCATTGGTGCTTGTAAAACTCCATTAAATCCTAGTAATGTTCCGCTATATTTCCATTTTATATTTGCTAATGTTATTCCTAAGAAAGCGATAACAAATGCAAAAGAGATTATGTGCCTAGGACTAACGATCATTCCTGTAAGTATGAACATACAAAAAGAAAGTAGCAGATAAAATAAAGCTGATTGTTTTAAGTTAAATTTGAGCTTTTTACAGAAATAAAAACAAGCAAGAATAAACAAAATATTTCCTAGCACCAGCATTGTTGCAAATAAAAATTTTCCTTTAAAAGCTGTAAGCCAAGAGATGCTAGCTTCTAATAAAGGATAGCCTAATGATGCAGTAAAGTTTCTTCCTAAATAGCTTAATTCATCCCTAAATGGAATTGAAAAATTTTCAATAATTAAAGAGGATTGTCTCTCATAAAAGATATTCCAATAAGTATAATATGTTAAAGAGAAAAGATGGTAAAAAAGAATTATGTGGAAAAATAGAATTAGAGCAAATATTGGCAGTTCACCCCTCAATAACTCTAAAATTTTACTCTTAATTTCAT
>CAYLVV010000004.1:4835-18190 GCA_964387215.1 uncultured archaeon | reverse complement strand
TGACCGAAGCTTTAAGTTTTTTAAGTTTTAAAGCAACCACCAAGGCTTTACTTATACAATTGGCAATATGTTTTATTATTACTCAATTTTTAGGCTTATTTTTAGCCTATAAAATGCTTCCACAAGAAGAATTAAGAGTAACAATTGCCTCAGAAAATCCAAATGCTGTTGAAAACGCTTTTGTGTTGGTTGCATATATTCTTGTCTTTACAGCGTTCCTGCTTTTTGTTATTTTCTTTCTTAAAGGATTGTTTGGAATTATAATAAGATTAATGGAATTTTTAGCTTTGTTTGCAAGTGGCACAATTGTATTTTCTGTTTTATTGGATAATGCAATTATTGGCCTAATTCTTGCAATAGCTTTTGTCATTTTTAGAGAAATTTTTAGGAAAAAAATAATTGTAAAAAATATTGCAGCAATTATTGCAATATCTGGGGTAGGAACAATAATTGGTTTAAGTTTAGGAATTTTGCCAACTATTATATTTTTAATACTGCTTTCAGTTTACGACCTTATTGCTGTTTTTAAAACAAAACACATGATAATTTTAGCAAAACAGATTACAAAGAGAAATGCTGCATTTACTATTGCAATGCCAACCAAAGAACATGTTTTTGAATTAGGTACTGGAGATTTTGTACTGCCCTTGGTATTTGTTGTAAGTGTCTTTAGTTTTAGTAATGCTGCAATACCTTTAAGGCTCATTGCATGTAGTGTTATTGCATTATCATCATTAATTGGTTTAATTTTAACTGCATATATTTGTAGTAAAAATGTTGGTATTGTACTTCCTGCACTGCCACCACAAGGCAGCTTGATGCTTTTTACTTTTGGTATTTTAAATCTGCTAAGTATTGTTTAATTTTTAGAAAAATAGTTTAAGCAGAATTTCAATTCCATAAGCTGCTGCATAACTTATGCATAAATATCTTATAAACTTTCCAAGCCAGGCTGCAAAAATAAATTTTATCCAATTATAGCGTAATATGCCTGCTGCCAAACCAATTAAATCAAAGGGAATGGGGGTTAAAGAACCTACAACAATAAAAATTATTCCTAAATCCAATAGCTTTCTTTCAGCCTCTTCAAGCTTTTCTCTTTCTTTAATGGTACTTATTCCAGCATAGCCCACTAAATAAGAAGTCATCTCTCCTAAGGCTGCACCAAAAGATGCAAACAAGCTCAATAAAAATGGATTGAATAGTTTTGCGGTTAAAAAAACAAGAACATCAATAGGTATTACTAAAAATATACTAGCATTTGCAACTAAAGAAGCTAGAAAAATTCCTAAGAGACCAAAATCTTGAGCTGAAAAAATGAAAAATTTTATTCTATCATAATAAAAAGCTAATAAAATCAGAATTATTATGCAAAAAATAAAAATTCCTAAAAAAAGAAAATTTACTTTTTTTGACATAGTTAGTTTTGCCAATTTTTTAGTTTTTTCTAATTTTACATGTGACATTATAAAAATAAAAGATGGATTTATAAAACCATTTCGTTTTAATTTTTCTAATGGAAGATTATGAAAAAATGCTAACAAGAGCAAGAATGTTACTGCCAAAGAGGGTTTTAGAGAAGCGCAGATTCGAGATGCCAAAAGTGGATTCCATAATCCAAGGAAATAGAACAATCTTTAGAAATTTTTCGGAAATTGCAAAAATTATTAGGAGGGATGAAAAACATTTTTTCAAATTTATTACAAAAGAGTTAGCTGTTGCTGGCAATATCGAAGGAGGAAGATTAATTTTAAACGGAAAATTTACGAATTATCAAATTCAAAAAGTTGTTGAAAATTATATAAATACTTATGTTTTATGTCCTGAATGTAAAAGGCCTGACACACATTTTATTGAAGAACACGGTATAAAAATGTTGAAATGTGAAGCTTGCGGAGCTATAAGCCCTATTAAAAAATTGTGATACTTATGTACGCTAAATTGCATAAAAGAGGAAATTTAATAATACTCGCAGCATGCGATGAAGAATTATTGGGTAAAAAATTAAAGGGGGAAAAAATAAGTATAAAAATATCTGAAAATTTTTATAAGGGAAATAAAGTTAATGAGGCTGAACTAATAGAGTTATTAAACGAGGCTGATTCCTCAAATTTAATTGGAAAAAAGGTTGTGGAGGTTGCTTTAAAAGCAGGATTTGCCGTTGAAAAAAATTGCATTTATTTTGGGAAAATTCCACATTTACAAATATTTAAGGTGTGATTATGGCTGAGGAACAAGAAGAAAAATTAAGACTTCCAAAAAAGGATCAGAATGAGCTATTAGCAATAGTACTTCAGAGATATGGAAGCGATATTATTCTAACATTAGCTGAAGACGGCGTTGAGAGAAAAACAAGAATTCCTGGAAAGATGAGAAAAAGGGTCTGGATAAGAGAAGGGGATGTAGTAATTATTAAGCTTTGGGATTTTCAACCCTCAAAGGCTGATGTCGTTTGGAGATATTTGAATTATCAGGTTGAAAAGCTTAAAAGAATGGGTTTATTAAAGAATTTGCCAATTTAAATTTTTATGCAGAAAAAATTCTTTTTCAAGGATGAAAAGTCAAGAAAAATTTTTGATAAAGTTTTTGATTACAATACATTGCTTACTCTTTATCAACTAGCATCTAAGGGTTGGTTTAATTATATTCAACATATCATTTCAACAGGAAAAGAGGCTCATGTTTTTAGAGCTGAAGATGTTAATGGAATGCCAAGAGCTGTAAAAATTTACAAAATAGAGACATCTGAGTTTAAGAATATGATAAAATATATTAATGGAGATGTTAGATTTAAACATGTGAAAAAAGATAAAAGACATGTAATTTTTACCTGGACCAAAAAGGAGTATAAAAATTTAGATATTGCAAAAAAAGCCGGTGCAAATGTTCCTATGCCTTTAGCTTATAAAAATAATGTGTTGGTTATGGAATTTATAGGTGATGAAAACGCAGCACCATTACTCAAAGATGTAAAACTAAATAAAAGGGAGATAAAATCCGCTTACGAACAGATTATTGATAGTATAACAAAAATGCTATTTAAAGCAAAATTTGTACATGCAGATATTAGCGAATACAATATGCTATATTGGAAAGGAAAGGTTTATTTAATAGATATTGGCCAGGGTGTGCTATTATCTCACCCCTATGCTAAAGAATTTTTGGAAAGAGATTTAAGGAATATTTCAAAATTCTTCTCTAAATTAGGCTTAAAAAAGAGTTTAGATAATGTTAAAGAAGATATTAAAAAGAAAAAAGCAGAATTAAAGCTTTAATTTTAATTTTTTCAACGAAAAGGTATTTAAATATATCTGTTCTTCTTTTTAATAGGTCTTATTGAGAGGAAAAAAATGGAACCAGTTGTTATTAAAATTCCGAAGGATAGAATAGGGGTTCTAATAGGAAAAAAAGGAAAAATTAAGAATAAAATTGAAAAAATTACTCAAACTAAAATTAAAATCAATAGTAAAACCGGAGATGTTGAAATTATCTCAAAAGGAGATGATTTAATGCATTTAAAAGCAATAAATATCGTAAAAGCTATTGCTAGAGGATTCAGCCCAGAAAATTCACTTCTACTTTTGGATGATAGAAATTATTTAGAAATAATAGATATTAGTGAGTTCTCCGGAAAGAGTCAAAAAGCATTAATGCAAAAAAGAGCAAGACTTATAGGTACAAAAGGCTCGGTTAGGAAAAAATTAGAGGAATTAACAGATACTAAAATCTCAATTTATGGAAAAACAATAAGTATTATTGGTAAAGCAGATGATGTTGAGCTTGTTAGAGAGGCCATAGAGATGCTTTTAGAAGGTGCAAAGCATAATACGGTCTATAATTTTATAAATAGGAAATTAGCCTCTAAAGAAATGGAGGTATTTTAAATGGCAATAATTGAGGAAAAAACAACATCCGCGGAAGAACTAGAGAAACATTTCAAGGAGCATTCTGTTGCTGAATTTTTTAAGAAGAATATGCAAATGTTAGGCTTAACTGGAAAGATAAGGACATTAACAACTATTATTCATGAATACGTAACCAATAGTATTGATGCTTGTGAAGATGCAAAAATTTTACCGGAAATTGAGGTAAGAATTACTGAGTTGGCTCCTTTTTATTACGAGGTAATGGCAAAAGACAATGGGCCTGGTCTAACAAAATCTACTGTTGGAAGAGCATTAGGAAAATTATTAGCTGGTACCAAATTCCATAGGCTGATACAAAGCAGAGGCCAACAAGGTATTGGCGCTGCAGGCGTAACTATGCTTTCGCAAATTACAACAGGGCAGCCAATTAAGGTATTAACAGGCAATGGAAAAGAAACATTTGCCTGTGAAATAAGTATTGATGTTAGAAAAAATGAGCCTAAAATTACAAATTTACAAGAATTGAAAAAGGAATTTAGAGGATTAATGATAAGGGCAAGATTTAAAGATGTAAAATATGTAAAGAGCGAACAAGGTCCTTTGGAATACTTACGTAGAACAGCTATTGCTAACCCCCATGCAACAATAAAATTTATTGCACCAAATAATGAAAAATTTGTATTTAGGAGAAGCATTCAGCAAATCCCAGCAAAACCAAAAGAAGTAAAGCCGCATCCAAAAGGTATAACCGTTGATGAATTGATAACATTAGCAAAACACACTAAGGCCAAAAAGGTTGTTTCTTTTCTTAAAAGTGATTTTGATAGAATGGGTGAAAAAGCCATAAGCGAAATTTCAAAATTAATAAGTTTTGATTTAAATAAAGATCCTAAGCAGCTAAGATGGCATGAAGCTGAAGAATTGGTTAAAGCATTTAAAAAAGTAAATTTTATCGCTCCAAGAACAGATACTTTAAGGCCTATTGGTAAGGAAAGGATTGAAAAAGCAATAAAAGCTATAGTGCAACCTGAATTTTTGGCAGTTGTAACAAGAGCTCCACAAGTATATAAAGGCGGTTTTCCTTTTCAGGTTGAGGTTGCAATAGCATATGGTGGAAAAGCTGGTAAAGTTATTAATGGACAAAAAAAGATAGAAATAATGCGCTTCGCAAATAGAGTTCCTCTACTTTTTGATGCCGGAGGCTGCGCAATAACTAAGGCAGTTAACAGCATTGATTGGAAAAGATACAACATAAAGGATATAGAAAATACTCCACTAACAATATTTGTAAATTTAATTTCTGTTTTTGTTCCTTATACATCAGCTGGAAAACAAGCTATCGCAGATGAAGAAGAAATTATTGAAGAATTGCGTTTAGGCTTAATGGACTGTGCTAGAAAAATTTCAAAATTTATTGCCGGCAAGCAGAGAGAGTATGAAAGAAAAATGAAAAAGGAAACCTTCTTTAAATACATTCCAGAAGTTGCTAAAGCACTGCATCAAGTAACTAAAAACGATTATGAAAGTATTAAAAGAAAATTAGAGCGATTAGTATTAGAGAGACTACGCTTAGAAGAAAAAGAGGTCGAAGAAAATGAGAAGAAAGGTAAAGCAGCCTAAAAAAGTGAGAGGTTATGAAACCTCAAAAGAAATAGCTAAAAGATTGCATACATTAGCTAAGAAAATAGTTAAGGAAATTAAAGAAGGGAAGGATCCAACTTTTGAAACTGTTGTTAGGGGAAGAAGCAATGTTGAATTTGATGAAGCTCTAAAATTAATAAAGCTCGGCAGCAAAACCTCAAGAAGATATTTCCTTAATGTAGGGCACGCAAGGAAATTTATGCAAACAATGCTAGTTTTATCAAAAACCTATGAATATTTAACTCAAAATAAAACCGCAAGTATTAGAGAGATTTATTACGAGCTTAAACATACATTAGCAAACACAAAAGAAAATACTTTCGAAGATCAAACAGAAAGTGATGCAGTAATTGTTGATTTGGAGCATGCGGTAGATACATTTAGAGAAAAATTAAATTTACATGCAAATCCGAAAGGCGCTCTTTACGGAGATATTACATTAAGAGATAAAATGCATCATAATGACACCTTTAATTGTTCAAAGCTTGGAAGAGGTGGATGGAGCATAATGAGTAGAATTGAACCTGAAGAAATTGAAATTGTTGATGTGAATGCTGATTATGTACTAGTGATAGAGACAAGCGCAATGTATGAAAGATTAGTAGAGGAGAATTTTGCAAAGAAAAATAAATGTATTTTAGTAGGTACTGGGGGCCAAGCAGCAAGAGGTACAAGAAGGTTAATACATAGGCTTCATCATGAAGCTAAGCTGCCAGTTATTGTATTCACTGATGGAGATCCATTTGGTTGGTATATTTATAGCGTAGTGAAGCAAGGCTCAATGGCATTGGCTGCTCATTCTGAATATTTAGCTGTCCCAAATGCTAAATACGTCGGAATGACATTGGATGATATTGAAACTTACGGCTTAAAAAATGTAACAGAAAAAATGAAAGATGTAGATATTAAAAGAGCAAAAGAAATGATGGACTATCCTTGGTTTAAAACAAAAGAGTGGCAAAGGCAGCTAAAAAAAGCAATTCAAATTAAAGTTAGAATAGAACAACAGGCTTTAGCAAATAAAAGCCTAGATTTTGTTGCAAAGAAATACCTGCCAGAAAAAATAGAAAATGAAATATTTTTGCCTTAAAAGTTTAGCTTTTTCATTACTTTTTCAATTCTATCCATTGCCTTTTCTATTTTTGCATATGCTGTTGCATAACTCATTCTTATAAAATTGCTACCTTCTTTTCCAAATTCTATGCCAGGAACTACTAAGACTTTAGCTTTCTTTAATAAAAATTCTGCAAATTTGAAAGAGTCCATCTTAGCATAAAATCTTGGAAACGCATAAAAGGCTCCCTCTGGTTTTACCTTTATTTCCAAACCATTAATTTCATCTATCCTCTTTAAAATTAGTTTTCTTCTTCTTGCATACTCTCTGCGCATTTTTTCAGTTTCTCTCTGCATCTCCTTACTCTTTAAAGCTTTTGCAGTTGCAAGCTGGAAAGGTGTAGGCGCACATAAAGTTGAGTAAAGTTTGATTCTTGCCATTGCTTTGATAAGCCATTCTGGACCATGCAACAAACCTATTCTCAACCCAGGTATTGCAAATGTTTTGCTGCATGTAAATAAACTTAGAGTGAATTCTTCCATTCCATTAAGGGATGCGAAACTTATATGTTTTGCATCGTTGTAAATTAATTTTTCATAAGCCTCATCAGATAACACAATCAGATCATTCTCAACTACTAAATCAGCCAACTCTTCCAAAAATTTTCTTTTAAATACAGTACCTGTGGGATTTGAAGGTGTATTTAATATCAAACACCTTGTCCTTTTGCTTATTGCTTTTTTTGTTGCATCTAAGTCTATTTGAAAACCTGTTTCTTCATCCAAACGCATACTTACAGCAAAACCATTAAGCATTTCTACCGTTGGCTTATAAGCTAAAAAGCCGGGATCCGGAACTAAACATTCTTCTCCTGGATCCAATAAACAAATTAAAGCCAATAAAATTCCTTCAGTACTGCCATTAGTTACTAAAATTTCATCTAAGCTATTAACTTTTATTTTATTTTCTTTCTTTAATTTTTTTGCAAATGCTTCTTTCAACTCTATTCTGCCGCTTGGCGGGGAATAATGCGTTTCTCCTTCTTTTAATGCTCTACAAGAATTTCTAACTATAAATGCCGGAGCATCAAAATCAGGCTCTCCAGGACCGAGAGAAATTATTCCCTTTGCTTCTTCAGCCATTCTCAAAATTTCTCCAAATCTTGTTTTGGGTAGCTGAGAAACTCTCTCACTTAAATATCTCCTTAACTTCTTTCCTCTTGAAAGAATCTCTTTCAGTTTATGTAACATACTGCAAAAAGGTAAATTCAATTTAAAAAATTTGCTTCGCCGGGGGCAGGATTCGAAAAGCCTTTTTAACAAAAAGCCTTGGGAAAAAAGTACGAATCCACCAAGCACTCCACAAGGGAGTGCTTCGCCGGGGGCAGGATTCGAACCTGCGCGTCCATAAGGACACCTGGTCTCCAACCAGGCGCGTTTGACCACTCCGCCACCCCGGCTTATAGATTTTAGAAAAACAGAAAAATTTAAACTTTTGCAATAAAATAAAAAGAGAGAATAAGCCAGGGATCCGCAAAGCGGTATGGCTTACCTCCCTTAACCCCCTAAGCTTACTATCTATTTTATTTTTAAAAATTTTTCTTATAAGCATATACATAAAATTAACTTCTTCTAATTAAAATGTTAAAATTTAGAGAAATTGGTAAGAAAAAAGGTTAAATAAAAGTTTCTATAAGTTTTTATGATGGATAAAAAAAAGGGGGAAAATATTAGCTTGGATGCAGAATTTAAGGAAACTGATGAACTATTAAAAGAGTTTGAAGATCTTGGAAAAGAGAAGTTAAAAGAAAAAATTATTGAAAAAGCAGCCATTGAAAGCACAAAAGTAAAAACTAAACCCCAAATAGGAGTAAAACTAAACTTTCTCTATGATGAAAAAAGTAAATCTGTTTTTATAGGAAGAAAAATATCGGTCTTTAAAGAATTCAAAGATAAGGGCGCATTATTTATTGGTAGAGTTGCTGAAAAGGAATTCCAAGATTGGAACATACTGCTAGATAGTTTAAATCCGCATGTAATTTTTATCTGCGGGGCAAGAGGCTCAGGAAAAAGTTATCTGCTTGGTGTCATTGCAGAGGAGATTGCTAAAAAGAATAAAAATATCGGAAGCATTGTTATTGATCCTATTGGAGTTTTTTGGAGCATGAGATATGCAAATAAAGAAAGTAATGAAGTTTCAGCATTAGCAAAATGGAACCTTCAACCAGAAGGATTAAAAAATATTAAAGTATTTGTGCCTAAAGGATATGCAAATAAAATTCCAAAAAATACTTATGATGGCATTTTTTCTGTTAAGCCGTCTATGCTTAATGCTGAAGATTGGTGTTTAACCTTTGGAATTGAAAGATTTTCTCCTAGTGGTTTATTATTGGAAAAGGTATTGAGAAAGGTTAAAAGAGGATTTACTACTATCAATAAAGAAAAAATTTCTCCAAAAAAGGAAAATTTCTCCTTGGATGATTTAATATTCTGCCTTGAAAATGATGTTGAAATTAATTCTAAGGAACGAGGATTTAAGCCGGATTCAATAAGAGCATTAGTCTCAAGGCTTGATGCTGCAAAATCTTGGGGTATTTTTGATAAGAAAGGTACTCCATTATGTGAGTTAAGTAAAGAAGGGCAACTTACCATTATTGATACCAGCTTTTTAGATGATAGAGTAACAGCATTAGTAGTTGGTTTATTAGCAAGAAGGATATTAGCTGCAAGAAAGATTGCAAGTAGAAAAACAGCAGCACAAAAAATGAAGGAATTTAATGTTGAAGAATTATTGGAGATAGATATTCCACCTACGTGGCTTTTCATTGATGAAGCTCATACATTAGTACCTAGTGGCAATATTAAAACACCCGCCAGTAATGCGCTTATTGAATATGTTAAACAGGGAAGAAGGCCTGGCTGCAGTATTGTTTTGGCTACCCAACAACCGAGTGCAATAGACACAAAGGTATTAAGCCAATTGGATATAATTTTTACCCACAAACTTGTATTTAACGATGATATAAAAGCAGTAATGAAAAGAATGCCTACAATTGTCCCGGAACTATACAGAAAAAGTAATTTTATTAAAACTTTGCCTGTGGGTGTTGCTTTAGTCGGTGACAGAAGAGAAGAAACCTCCAGAGCATTTATAATGAAAGTAAGGCCAAGAAAATCTCAACATGAAGGCAGAGATTTAGTAGCTTTGAAGGAGGAGACAAAAATTTCAGAAAAAGAGGCCAAAAAATTAATTAAAAAATTTATTTTAAACAAACTTGAGCAAGAAAGCGAACTTTCAAAGGATGAAATAAAATCCTATCTTAAATCTCTAAATGAAAAATATAAAAGCAAATTATCTATGGAAGAATTATTAGATTATTTAAAAAGCAAAGCTGAAATTGAAGAGGAGAAAGTAGTATTAAAGGGCATTAAAAAAGAAGTTACTGAAGAAAAAGCGATAATACCTTCTTCGGAAGGTTTTTTAGAGGAGCCCGAACTTTTAGCATTTCCCTGTAGAGTAAAAAATATAGATGAAATTGCAGAAAAATTCAGAAAGAAAAAAATATTTATATTTGGAAAAAATGAAAGCATTGATGAGATAAACTTAAAATATAGAATTATATGGAAGGTTGAGTTTGAATATATGCAGCCAAATAATGAATTTTTTGCTGGTTTGTGCTTTATAGATTCTGCAACCGGAGAATTTGTACATTTTAAGAATAACACTTTTGTTGAATCAAAAGGTTTACCAAAACTTAAAGAATTAGGAAAAAAAGAATTAGAGGTTTTAAGAGCACTAAGTAAAAAGAAAAAAGATATAGAGGAAATTATTAGGTTATGTAACCTATCTAGAGAAGAAACCGCAAAAGCATTGAAAAATTTAGTAAAACTAAATTTTATAGAGGAAATTGTTGATAAAGAGAAAATTTATTATCGTTTAGCTGAAAAAATAGATTTGCCGCCTTCTGCAAAAGAAGAATTATTAGAGTCTATAAAAATTTTACCATTTGTCAAAGCAGAGGCATTGGAAATTGACAAAATAATTTATTCTAAAGATGACGTAATAAAACTTTTGAGCTTATTATGGCCAAAAGTAATTGTAAAAAGAATTAGTAGCATATATTGGCCATTATTTTATATTACCTACAAGGATGAAAAGAGTGGTGAAAGAAAAATACTAATTGATGCTTTTACTGGTAAAAAGGTTGGTGAAAGAAGAAATGGTAACTGAAGGAGATATTGAAGAATATGCACAAAAATTATATGAGGCAAAACAAGAAGGCAAAGATAAAGAGTTCCTTGAGATGTTGAAGGGAATTTTAACTGCTGAAGAAATTGAGGAAGTAAAAAGAAAGGCCAAAATAATTGAAGAGAGAGAATCTGTTTTTGCCAAGCTAAAAAAATTAAAAGAAAGTATTTCAAAAGCAGAACCAAAAAAAGAGAAAAAAGAGGAGGTTGAATTTATAAAGGCTGAAATTAAACCAGCAAAAGCTGAAAAAGAAGAGGAAGAATCTAAAGCTAAAGAAAAAGAAGAGGTTGAATTTGTAAGCTCGTTAGAAAAGGAAGAAGAAGAGGAATTGCTTCCAGGAGAACTTCCTGGAGAAGAGATAATATTACCTTCGGAGGAAGAGACTGCAAAAGAATTGGCATTATTTGAAGAAAAGAAATTAGGCTTAGAGGAAGTTGCTGGAGAAAAACCATTAGCAGCTAAAGAGTTAACGCCTGCACAAGAACAAGCAATGGCTATAGAGCTTATTTTAAGCGCTTTGGAAAGGGGTTTTACACCAAATGAATGCATAGATATGTTATTAGAGTCAGGATTTGCAAAAGAGCAAACGTTTCAAATAATTAAAATGGCATTAAAGAAGAAGGGTTTAAGCTATAGGTAAATTTAAAAAAGTAAAAGGAGTTATTTCCTAATGCTAGAAGCATTCAAAAGACCTTTTACAAATTTAAAAGCATTTGCAATTTCTTCACTAATTGGAGCAATTCCAATTTTGGGCCTTTTAATGATAATATCCTATGTTCTTGAGAATTTAAATAAAAGGAAAATTGAAGATTGGAATTCTTCTAAAATTGGCAACTATCTTATGAATTGTTTGGTTGTAGTTTTTTATAGTTTGGCATATTTTTTTGTTCCACTTATATTAATTATTTTTGTTTTGATCTTTGCATTTGGATTTGATAAAATAATTTTACAAATTATAAATTCTACAAATTATTTAGAAGCTGTTAATATTTTAACTCAAGCAATTTCAATATCAATTATTGCATTATTAATAGTAATTATAGCTTATATTATGACAAGTTGTGCAAATGCTGCAGCTTTACTTAAATATGCTAAAAATAAAAAAATCACTCTTTCACATAAATTCTTTCTTTATTTTACTAATCTAAAGTTTCTCTTGTATTTCATTTTGGGTATTATTTATATTGGAATTCTTATTAGTGTTGCTAATTTGTTTTTTGTGGTTCCCTTAATAGGACTTATAATTGGAAGCATAGCAAATGGCGCTGCATTATATATAGGATACACTACAATGTATACTATGTTGGCTAAATTTGTAAGGTGAGCTATTTAATGAAAAATGTTATGATAGGAGAACTTTTAGGTATAAAAATAGAGTTACATTATACTTTTGTTCTTCTTTTTGGATTTGTTTTCTTTCTTCTTTTAATCTTTGATCCATTTCATTTACTAAATTATTTCGTTCTTTTGGGCATTTTATTTACCTCAGTACTTTTCCATGAGTTATTTCATTCATTTGTTGCTCTTATAAAAGGAATTAGAGTAGAAAAAATATCATTATTGCCTATTGGCGGAATTGCCTATACTCAAAAAATGCCTGAAAAACCAATTGATGAATTCTTCCTAGCATTAGCAGGCCCATTATTTAACTTTATTATTGTAATTCTGGTTATGCTTGTTACCTATTTATTTCCAGGTTTTGGTATGCCGCCAACAAGGCTTTTGAGGCTGGAAGAAGGATTTAATATTGCATTATTGCAATATCCGTTATTTGCGCTTTTATGGGTAAATTTTATTTTAGGAATTTTTAATTTGTTTTTTCCGGCTCTGCCTCTAGATGGCGGTAGAATTGCTAGGGCTTTATTAGCTACAAAATTGGGCTTTATTAAAGCAACTCAAATTGTAAGCAATGCAAGTGCTTTATTAGCAATTTTTCTCGGCATTTTTGGTTTGCTATTGGGAAATTTATTAATAGTAATAATTGCTGTTTTTGTTTTTTTGGGAGCAAAAGCTGAGGAACAAACTGCAAATATTAAAGAAATGCTCCAAAACGTAAGTTTTAGAAAACTCATTAAGAAGGGAATCTACTTAAAGCAAAATAATACATTATATGATGCTTTTAAAATAATGAAAAAATTAAAGAAAGAGTTTGCATTTATAAGAATCAACGATAGCTTTTTTTATCTGGATTTAGAAATGCTCTCAAAAATAGATAAAAATTTATGGAAAAAAATTAATGTTGTAAGAATTGCAAAAAGAGTAAAGCCTTTGAGTTCTTTTAAAAATGCGGCTTATGCTTTAAATCAGCTCCTCGAACAAAATATTTTGGCTTTACCTGTAATTGTAAACGGGAAACTATTAGGCATTATCGAAGAAGAAGATCTTGCAGATTTGTACAGATTTAAGAAAATAGAGGCTTCTGCGTAAAATTTTAAATTTTTGAAAAGAAAAAATTTTTAAGCCGGGGTGCCTGAGCGGTTTAAAGGGCCCGCCTCGAGAGCGGGTGTTGCTCTGCAACACGCAGGTTCAAATCCTGCCCCCGGCGA
>CAYLVV010000004.1:0-4735 GCA_964387215.1 uncultured archaeon | reverse complement strand
AAGGAAAGAGTTTTAAAGGCACTAAAAGGAGTAAAAAACATAAAATTTTTAGGGCTGATAAATGAAATCAAGGAAGCTAAGAATATTGCTAAAGGCTGTAAAAATGAAATTTCTGGTTGCATAGTGGCTGTAGCAACCGGAGGCACGAGCAGAATAATAAAAGTCCTTGCGGAAAGCTTCAAAAAGCCTATGCTTATTTGGGCCAATCCTTTTAACAATTCTCTAGCTTCCTCGTTGGAAGCATTTTCTCAGTTAAAGCAAAAAAGAGAGGTCAAACTTTTTTATTCTGCAATCCAACCCAATGCAATAAATGAAATTAATAAATTTATTGATGTGTGCGAGGCTATAAATAAATTAGAAAATTCAAGGATAGGCTGCATAGGAAAACCAACAAAATGGATTCTCAACCCTAAAAATAGAAAAGCAATAAACAAGCTTGGCCCCAAAATCCTGGAGCTTAAAATAGAAGAACTTATAAATGCAATAAGCAGAGCTGAAGATGAAATAAAAAATATTTATAATAAACTCAAAAAGAGTTTTGGCAAAATTGAAGTTTCTGAGAGAGACCTAGTTAATGCAATAAAGGTTTATATTGCTTTAAAGCAGCTAATTTCAAAATATATCCTCTCAGCGGTAACAATTAAATGTTTTGACCTTCTTGCATATAATTACACTGCCTGTTTAGGAGTAAGCCTGTGCAATGATGAAGGAATTATTGCTGGTTGTGAAGCTGACGTCCAAGCTTTACTAACTATGATGGTTGTTTCTTTTATTACTAATAAGCCTTGCTGGATGGCTAACCCGTCAAGAATTGACAAAGATAAAAATACAATTACACTGGCTCATTGCACTATTGCAACTAAAATGATTTCAAACATGCAAAAAGCGGCATTGTTGCCCCACATGGAATCGGGAAAATGTGTTGCTATAAGAGGCCCTCTTAAGCATAAAGAAGTAACTCTTGTAAGGCTTGGCGGAAAGCATCTAGATAAAATGCTTATAGCTCCGGGAAGAATAATTAAAAGCAATATGAAAGAGCCAAATTTATGCAGAACTCAAGTTGAGGTTGAATTAAATGGAAGTGTAAATGACTTGATTGAAAATGCCTTAGGCAACCACTTAATTTTAACATATGGTAAAGTAGAACCAAGCCTTGTAGATTTTTGTAAATTTAAGGGAATAAATCCTGTGCTAATTAAATAATTTGACAAGTTAACTGCTAACTTCTCTTATCTTTTTTGCCCATCCGCTGCCTACATCTTCAGCAGGTTTTCCTCTTATTGTTACACCTCTCCCTTCTGGCAAATCAACAAAGCTATAACCGAACAAATATACTCCAATAATCCAATCTCTCTCATTTATGGCTCTGTAGAACGCTTCATGAATCAGTTTTTGGACTTCAACATCAAGAGGATATTTCAAGTTTTTATCCGTGGATTCATCTTCTGCTTCAGGAACCATCTGGCCGTTTGCTGCGCCCTTTACAGAATAGTATGCAAGCTGGTCTATTAAAAATGGCTTTTTGGCTCTTTCGTATGCTTTCTTATATTTAGTATCTAAAAGATTGCCCACCGCAGAAACCAAGCGATCTAAAGTTGGGTTAGTTACTCCTAAGCTGCTCCATGTTTTTTGCGAAATTATATCTGCATCTTCCCAATAATCAAACCTGTCAAAATTTTGAATGTCCACCCTAGCTATAATTTTTCCTTTGTATATTTTCTTAATTTTTGCTATTATTTCCTTCATGCGTTTATTAAAAGTAGCCTTAAAATTGGATGGCAAATTCATGCCCGGCTCTCTATCCTTAAATAGCAGGAAATCAACATTTGCATCTCTTGCGGTTCTTGCATTATATAAGTTAAATTTTTCTATTTCATCAAACCACTTATTCCACCACTCCGGACCAAATGTTTTTGGGTTGCCGGGAGTAGGGCTACCAACTAATTGCGGAAAAAGCGCCACTTTTAAGCCGTTCTCATGCGCAATTTTTGTTAAGCGTTTAATTTCAAATGCCGGCGTATATATGCTTATAGGCTCGGCTCTTGAGATTTTTGCAAATGGCTCTACAGCTTCATAATTCCATATTTGAGATAAAACAACGCCATGGAAGCCCTTCTGAGCTATTCTTTTAATAGTGGGCTCCATAAGCATGGCAAATTGGCCATTATAGTAATCAGGAGGAAACGCAAATATTGAAAATTTATTTTTTATTGGCGGTATTGAAAAACTTGCATGGGTAATTGGACCTTTTTGCAATTTCCAGGCTGAAACAGTATCATTTATTATTTTGCTTTTAGAATCTGCTTTTCTGCTTAAGGTTTCTTCATCGCCCATGCCCACAACATTTCTATAATATCTGTATTCCCTTCCTTGAAAGTTATAAGGCTCAAGCATTATAGTCCAAATATTATCCTCCTTGCGATGTAAATACAACAGGAGAGGATGCAGCCCTTTTACTCCAATTATATCATTCGGGTCCGTGTAAGAAGGAACTTTCACATTTAGCGTTATTGCTTTATCATCCCAAAACCTGCCAACATTATCGTCAATTACAAGCCCATCTTTAGCTATAAAATGTCTTATAATATAATTTCCATGGTCACCTTTTTCATAACCTATTGCAGTATTGCCTATGGAATAGATATAATCAACATATTGTCCCTCATACAGATCCAATATTATTTTGCCGTCCTGAACAGGCTTAAAAGCCTCGGTAATAAATCTATTGTGATATAGAAGCTTTATACCAGTTTGCTCTGCTGTAGAAAACATTCTTATTTCAAAATAATCTGGAATGTTTGCTGATACATTTATAGTAACTCTTGCAGGGTTTGCTTTTTCTAAATATATATCCAGCTTTTTGTTTGAGTCTATCTCTATTTGCTGCATATGGGTTTTGTAACTTCCATCAAGCATATATGCTATTAATATGTGCTTTCCTGGGCGCACGTTTAAAGAATAGGAACCATCTCCAACAGAAAGCGCAATTATGCCGTCAACCACAATTATTGCATCGAGTATCGGCTCCTTTGTTTGTTTGTCAAGAACTCTGCCAGAAAGAAGTAACGGCCTACTAACCGTTTCTGGACCAAAGGAGTAAATTTTATCCTTTACAGAAGTAACTGAACCGTCTGTTAAAATCATCCTATGCGGCTCGTATTCGGGTTTATACTGCTCTCTTTTCTCCCAGGGCGTATTAGGTATACGGTATCCGTAACGTATAAGAGCATTCTTAGGAAGTTTAACCTTTTTTTCAAAATAAATTCCTCTCTTTTCCATTTTTAATGGAGGCATCCTAAATTCATACCAAAAGACAGGAAAAAAGATTTCAAGTTCGGAAGCTTGAGGCGCTTCAGCACTAAAAGTAATTTCTATTGTTTCTTCCTCTTCAGCCTCTTTTTGTTTGCTTTCTACCTCTTTTGCTTCTTCAATCTTGCTTGTGGATTCTTCTTTAGATTTTTCTTTTGCTTCCGGTGCAGTTTTTTCCGGCAAAGATGGTTTTTCATGCTTTTCTACTGTTTCTTCTGGCTTTTCTACTTTTTCCGCAGATGGTGCTTGCTCTTGAGACGGCTGCACTTGTTTTCCTATTTCTTTTATACACCATGGTGGCTTTGGCCAAGGGCCTTTAGGAGGACATAAGTTGAAAATACCCATAAAAACTATTCCTAAAATAAGCAAACCTATAAATGCTGCAATAATCTCAATAGGTTTCATTCTTAAACATGGATATTTTTTTTAATAAACTTTTCTGAATGCAACAAAAACAATTTTAAACTAAAAATCTCTTCTTTTAGCGGTGATGTAAATGGTGAAAAAGGATAAACATTATATGAGAATAACTTTAGGCATTGTTAATAATGCTCCGGAAATTTATGATTTTTTGTTCGAATATTTACCTAAAATTTTGAAGAGCATGCATTACGAAGATGTTTTTGTGGAGATTGAAAGATTAGAAAGTTTAGATGCTATATATACAAATCTGAATTATGACAAAGGGGAAATTCAACGCATTTTCAGAGAATTTGTAAAAAGCCACCATCTGCATACAAAAGCATCTTTAAATGCAGAAAGAGACAAAACAACAATAACAGCACATCTGCCAGTTAAAAATTTGGGTCCTTTGTTTGAAGACTATAATGTGTTATTTGATTTGTTTTTTACGGATGTTGTAGTAAAAACTAATGATCTAATGATAGATATGATGGATGCTTTCAACAACTCTTTTTTGGTAATTGGCCCTAAGGAAAAATTGGATGAATTCGCAAAAAAGCTTAAAAAAATGGTAAAGTCAGCTGCTGAGTGCAAATACGTAGACCATAAAGAAGCTAAAACCAAAACCAGAAAGAAGATTTAAGAAATAAATTTTTATTCTTTCTTTACTCAATTTGCTTATGGGCCCGTCGCCTAGCCAGGATAGGGCAGCTGCCTTCTAAGCAGCAGGTCGTGGGTTCAAATCCCACCGGGCCCAAGCACTCCTTTATAGAGTGCTCGGTTGGGTTTGAACCGAACTTTTTTGGTGAAGCTTTTTATTAAAAAGGTTCTTCAAGTCCCACCGGGCCCAAATATTACTCTTTTTGACTCAGGCTCAACAACTTTTAAATTCTCTTTCTGCCTAACTTTAAAATGTATCCTATTAAAAAAAAGAAAAAGAAGTTGAAAGAGGAAGAAGAGGGCTTAACAGAAATAAAACCATTGCCGAAACCTCCAGAAAAACCAAAACCAAAAGAAATTTGGT
>CAYLVV010000003.1:16965-19807 GCA_964387215.1 uncultured archaeon | reverse complement strand
GCATTTAAAAACTCGTAATCGCTTTCTGTATGCAAATTATAGCATATGCTTTCTGTTGAACTTAGCGTAAGTGTTAAATTTGCATAGCTGCCTTTTTCCAAAAATATTCTTTGTTGTGTTTTTATGCTTAAGTCTTGAGCAAATACTGCAGCTAAAAGCAAAATTATGCCCAAAATCAAATAAATTATCTTATTCATTTTTCAAACACCTCTAAACCTGCATCTCATGCAACCTTTTAATATATCTTGAAATAAAAGCAATAAGCAAAACTGCAGCAATTATTACAAGTATTATATCTAAAATTAATTCATTAAATGAAATTTCTAAAGGCAATAAAAACATTCCTGAAAGCTGAGATAAATTTGTTTCCTTTTTAGTTTCTTTTTCTTCTTTTTCAACAACTATTACTTTTACTTTTTCTTCCTTTGGAGCAAATTTTAGCTTAAACTCATGAATTATTCTTTCATCTCCAGCATTAATCTCAATATTAGCTTTATAATTCTGCAATGCAAATTTTTCATTATAATCCACAACAACTATAATATTTGCAGAATTTTTTGGTGCAATAATATTTGGCATATTCCTTAAAGTATACTCCACAGGCATATTTATTTGTAAATTTAAATTCTTCATCTGTTGAGAATCATTATATATATAAATTTCAAAGCTATTTTGCTTTTCACTTATAGTAACCTCATTGGGTGCTCTTACTACTAATGCATTTGAGAAGCTAAAAAATAATAATAGCATTAAAGCTGGAATTATTAAATTAACTTTTTCACTAAATTTCGTTACTTTCATATTTAATTTTGTGCTTCCTAGCTTTTTAAATCTTTTGTTTATTGCAAAAGCATTATAAACCCCAAAAACAAAGCATATTTTATGCCAAAGCCCAGGCTTAAAAAAGCAGGTAAATTCCTCGGCATAATTGCTGCTAGTATAATAGGCTTTGTTGCAGGCAGAACACTCTCAACAATCCCGATAAGCGAAAGAGGAAGAATTCTTAAAAAAGAAACTGCTGCTGAGAGAAAAGTTGAAAGAAAAATAATAAAAGTACCTATAAAAGCTAAATTGAATAAAAAGCAAATAATTCTTTTAACCGAAGCTTTATGCAAAAAGCTAAAATCTGAAATTAATCCAAATTTCTTCAAAGCATTAATTCAAATTGAAAGCAACTATAATCCAAAAGCAATAGGTAAACACAATGATAAAGGTTTATTGCAGCTTACACCTATTGCAATAAAACAAATAGCTAAATTGGGTTTTAGAATAACCAATCCCTTTGATATTGAACAAAACATCATAGGAGGAATTTTATTAGCCAAATACAATAAAAGTATTGCAAAATTTAAAACAATCAAAACAAGAAAAGGATTCAAAAAAGTAAAAAGAAAGTATTTGTATAATGGCAAACTTGTTGAGTTTGATCAACTGCCAAAAGAAATTCAGCTAAAAATTTTGGCAGAAATGCATAACAAAGGTCCTTCTTTTGTTAAAGATTCAGAAAAGAAGGAAATTGAAGAAAAATTTACTAAGTATGCTAAAAGGTTTTGGGAAATGTACAAAGTTTTTAAGTAGATGCATTTGTGCATTTCCTTTTTAAAATTTTTTAACTCTCTTTTCTTCATGCCGAGAAAATATTTATTTACTTCTGAATCCGTTACTGAAGGACATCCGGATAAAGTTTGTGATCAAATAAGTGATGCTATTTTGGATGAAGTAATGCGTAAAGATGCTTATGGAAGAGTTGCGGTTGAGTGTTTAACAAAAACCGGCTTTGTTTGCATTGCCGGAGAATTGACAACAAATAGCTATGTGGATATTCAAAAAGTTGCAAGAGATACTATAAGAGAGATCGGCTATACTAAAAGTGATTATGGTTTTGATGCAGATACTTGCGGCATTATAGTAAGTGTTACAGAGCAAAGTCCTGATATTGCAAAAGGCGTACTGGAAGGAGAAGGTTTATTTAAAGAACAAGGCGCAGGAGACCAGGGCTTAATGTTTGGTTATGCATGTAATGAAACTAAAGAGCTTATGCCTCTACCCATAATGTTAGCGCATAAACTTGCAAAAAGGTTAGCGGAAGTGAGAAAGAAAAAAGTGCTGCCTTGGTTAAGGCCTGATGGGAAAACCCAAGCAACTATTGCTTATGAAAACGGAAAACCCCTAAAGGCAACAACAATTGTTGTTTCAGCTCAACATGATCCTGAAATAAAATATGAGCAAATTAAAGAGGAAATTATTGAGAATGTAATTAAGCCTGTTGCTGCAGAATGGATTGATGCAGATACTAAATTTTTTATTAATCCTACAGGAAGCTTTGTTATTGGTGGACCTGTTGCTGACACTGGCGTTACTGGAAGAAAAATAATTGTTGATACTTACGGAGGCCACGGAAGCCACGGCGGCGGTTGCTTTAGCGGCAAGGACCCTACTAAAGTTGATAGATCCGCAAGCTATATGGCTAGGTACATTGCAAAAAATATTGTTGCTGCTGGTTTAGCTGAAAAATGTGAAGTGCAAATTGCTTATGCAATCGGCGTTGCAGAACCTGTAAGCTTATTGGTGCATTGTTTTGGCACCTGCTGCTTAGAGGAAACAAAACTTGAGCAAATTGTAAGGGAAATATTTCCTTTAAAGCCTAAAAATATAATAGAACATTTAAAGCTTAGAAGGCCTATATACAAAAAAACTGCTTGCTATGGGCACTTTGGCAGAAGTGAACCAGAATTCACCTGGGAAAAAACAGATTTTGTTGAAGAATTGCAAAAAAAGGCTAAACCTTTTTTAGTTAAACCCCTACACAAAGGCAGAGAAGTGCCTTTGGATTAAATTGAGG
>CAYLVV010000003.1:0-16955 GCA_964387215.1 uncultured archaeon | reverse complement strand
AAATTTAAAATATATAAAAAGACATATTAAATTATGCTTCGCCTTAAGTGTTTCTTTATTTTGCTTGTAGCAATAATTTTCCTAGGAAACTCTGCTGCGTTGCTTATTCCTCTGCAACTCTCAGACCCTTGTGGATTTTTACTAACTTTAACTAATAATAATGTTTCTTCATTCGAAGAAGCGCTAACTAGTGAAAATTTTATTTGCATTTATGATCATGTTTACAAAAGAGAAATCTCAGAGCAATGTAAAAAGATACAAAAAGATTGGGTTTATGTTGGAAGTATTGGCTCTTCCCCTCCTTGCTTCGAAGAACAATTTGGGGAAGCTTTAGATCTCTATGCCAATGACATTGTCTTATTAGAATATCAAGATTATAATATTACTGAAATTCTTTTTCAAAAAGAAAATAGCAAAATTTGGTTGAAACCCAAATCAAAAGATACTAGCTTATTTTTGTTGAATGGAAAAACAGTGTCGTTGGGAAGCAATTTACCCTTGGCTTCTTTACAAATCCAAAACCACAAAACGGTATTAATGAAAAATAAAAATTTCCTCGTATTTTTATATGTTGGAAATACATCCGATGAACTAATAAATGAGTGGGGGATAAGCGTATTCGCAAACAAACGCCTTCAAGAGCTAAGCAGAATTGATATTCTTACTCTCTTAAAAGACTTTCATGAAATAAGCCGCTCAGAAGCCAAGGAAATTCCTTTTCTTAAAACTTCTTCCGATTTTTATTTTTACTCGAATAGAGAGGAGAATAAGATTGAATTTCCAATTTCTGGCGGACTTGGTAAGTATATCTATAATTGCATTAAATTTCCAAACGCTTCTTTTTCCTTATGTGGTCTTCAGTGGGACAATATCAGAAACGGTGGGGTTGCAGCAGTTTTAGAAGGAAGTGAAATCAAATCCGTCTCCTATTTATTTCACTCTGAGAACGTACCATCAGTCTTTGCTTATAGAAACTATGAATTTATAGTCAGAAACTATAATGAATGCGAGAGTGGCTGGTGCGTGGAGGATGTTGAAAATACTGAAGCACTAGTAGGAGATTCCATATCCAAATCTATAAACGGATTATCTTTTGATGTTTTTACACCTTATGCACAACCAATACTCATAACATGCCCGCAAAGAATTTCTTATATTGAAAGCTCTTTAAGAAGAGCGATGGTCGGAAGGTGTTTGGATGAAACAAAAGTTGTTAACTGTAAAAACAAATTTGCATCTGTACTTCCAAATCAACTCAGTGGGTGTATTATTAAAACCCATAAAAACAATGAATATGTCCTAAGATTGTTCGATTTTTCCTATGAAATAAAAGAAGAAGATAAAAAATTTCCCATAAAATCTCTTTCTCTCAAAGTTAATAAACCTATCTATAGTGGCGTGTTTACAGAGAAAGAGTGGGGTTGTGGAAAAGTTTTAATTGAAAATAGCAACTATAAATTACCGCAATTTAATGTCTTTTTTATTGAAAACACAAAAAAGCAGCCTTGTCAACAGGCAGGAGATCAACCCCAACAAATTGGTAAGTCCGCATATCTAATTCCTGCCAAATTTACTATAGGAGAAGGGAAAACTGAGGCAATTATCTGGCAAGCACCTGATAATAAAATTCTGATCAAAAAACTCCATCTACAAAAACCTACTCAAGAAAAGCAAAAGAAAAATGGATTACAGATTCTAGATGAAGTAGAGCTTCCGCATTATATTGCAAAAAAAGTTTGGAAAGCCCACCCAAACAAAGCCATTGAAACGTATCAACTCTTCTCCCAACGACCCAATACATTACTTCAAAGATCCATCAAAGCTAGAAACAAATTTTTAGTAGCAAAACTAAAAGATTCTAACCTGTTTTTAGTTGAACTTCCCTATACAGAATTTGAAATAAGTTTTTTAGAAAAGAATATCCAATATCGTGATTTAAAAGGTTACACTGCATATATCAGCAAAATCCGTGATGACGCTATCGAATTTGAAGACGCAGACGAGATTCTACTTAATTCGAGAGGAAAAAGATTTGAAGAAATTCCGAAAGACTTTTGCGATGTCGAGGTTGAGTTCGAAATTAAAAAACCGCCAATGCCTCTCACATTAATTTCCAACTTTTTGGGCTTCAGCATATTTCCAAATACAATCGTGTTCAAAAATGGTGTAAAAGTAAACGAGGAGAAAAAGATTTATTGTTTGATTACTAAAAAGAAAGCAAAGGGAAAATCCAAAAAAACTTTGAATGGTTTGGTATTTTTTGATAGTAATAGCAAAAAATGGATCGTAATCATTTATGGCTTTTCTGAAGCAGAAAAAAGAGCTTATTATGAATACAAATTATCTGAGATTGAGAAAAATTACAGATGGATTGCATTATTCGATCCAAACAAAACAAATAAATTTAACGAAATAAATGGAATCGATCTTAACTTTGTGCTCTCAAAAGATAAATTTCCTTATAAAATTCAAATTACAAAAAATAACTATCCATCCATTTTCAAAACATTAAGTAATGGCAAATGGGAAACTTTCAAATATCCAGAAGAAGTTGAAGGAGTGGATATTTGCAAAGAAGGTAAGATAGAATTGACCCCGCAGATAGGGAAGACAGAAACTCTTTTCTGTAACGTTTATCCTATTGGTAAAATTTTATTTTTAAAAGAAAGCATTGTTTACTTTGTTCCTGCAATCAAATATAATGATCTTTGGATGTATATTGATTTTAATCACCTTATATTTGTAAACAATTCTTTAAAAGACGAAAAAATTGAAGTAAAAACTGAAGAAAAATGGCTTACTTTTAAATTCACCAAAAGCAACATTAAAAGGGAAATTTGGGAAGATGTAAGCCCTTTATGGCAAGAATTTAAGCCATTTAATAAAAGAAATTCAATTTATGCAGCTATTGATTACAGAGAGGAAAAAGAGAATTTGGTATATCTCTCATCCGAAATGCCTGAAGTGTTTCAAGGGGTTGCTGAATTAAATAATAAAAAGAAGAATAAAGAAATCGAATTAGAGCTGGTAATGGTAAAACCTCACGACGCAGAAAAAGCAGCACGGGGCGGAAAACTATTTATTTCCCAAATAAAAAATGATAAATTTAAACTAGGTGAAATAAAATTAGAGGAGGATTTGGTAGAAGCGATTACTTCCAAAAGCAGTAAATTTGCAATTTGGTCTTACGATGCAGAGTTTCCTGCGATTATATATAGAAAACAGATCTCACAAAATGACGAAGACCTTAATACTGGGAAATTGTTCTTAATCGCAGAAGATAAATTACAAGACGAATTTTTACTTAAAAATAATCAAAAAATAAAACTTGGAAATTTTATCTTAATGGAAATGGACAAAAAGCTGTATATTATGAGCGCTGGGCCTATAAAAATGGTTTGGCCCGGCTGGAGTTATAGGTTGAGCGATATAATCTCTGAGCTAGAAATTCCAAATAAGCTTTATATTGAGAAAGCTAACGATCGGCTTTGGGAGGTTTATGTGCTAGAAAAGACTGGAGATCTAAATATTACCTTCAAAAAAACTAAAATCAAAGATCCAATTTTTGAAAGAGATTTAAATCTTAAAATAAAAGTTGTTAGGATGAATGAAAACTGTAACAGGCCTGAAAATTATAAAGTCGTCTCAAATAACCGATTCACAGTTAGCATCAAGAACGCTAATAAAATCTGCTTTTGGGTTGATTTTGACAACGATCAAAAACCCACACAAAGCAAAGAGGTCAGAGAAATTACTTCTATTAAAATCCAAAAATTTGAATTTGAGAAAACTTTTAGCGGTTATCTTAAAATACTCATGATCAAATTCATAAAATTTTTGCAACAAAAAGCTCTGAGTTTTGAAAAACCAGAAGCCAAAATATTTGTAAATGGAAGAGAATGTAAAGAACAAATTACAATTGATAAAAAGCCTTATAATGCTAAAATATTAATCCCTAAAGATATCTGTCAAGCTAGTGATATTATTATTAGGCTTAAAAATAAATGGATTGCAATAAAGGATTGTAAGCTGGAGGAAAGTGAGGAAGGAGTTACTCTTGTATCAAAAAACAATACAATTGAGGTTCAGCTAAAAGACCTTAATACGGAGGAAAAAATAAGCATAATTTGGTCATTTGGTTGGGGAGCGATGGTTATTGGGAAATGTAACATTAGTATCGAAGAAGAGCAGAAAGATAAAAGGGAAAGCGATACTAGTACTCCGGTAGAATCTCATTATGAAGAACCTCAAGAACCACCTTCTGAAGAGGGATATCCAGAAGAAAGATCTTTGGAAGATATGTATCAAAATGAAAAAGGAATTTTGCCGGACCTTGACACATATGTTCCTCTGCCATCTGAACCTCCATTTGAACCAACCAGGCGTCCACCTGTAGAATAAAATGGTGATGGAAAAATTTAAATTAGAAAAAGAGTAAAATCTATAATGTTGCTATCCAAACATCCCTATTTTTTGTCTCTTGGTTTGCTGTTCCTTTTATCAATAATCCCGTTCGGCTATAGCGACTCATGTAAAAAAGAAGGGATATATCACTATATTTGGGATCTTCCTAAATTTGAGACGTTTGATGGTATGGGATCTGTTGAAAAACCACCAGTAGATTTTACAGAATTAAAATCTATTAGAAATCGAATTAAGTATTATTCCGTGTTTAATTTTTCAAAGAATAAAGATACTGACAAATTCCAAATTGATGTGTCGAAAACGTCTCAAGAAATTTACATTTATTACGATAAAAAGCTAATTGGACATATTAATTTAGGAAAAGTGGTGAAAATTTTCTATTATTCCGATTCCAGACCATCCATACCACATAAATGTGCGAGCTACACCACCTATGCTTTTTCTTATCCCTTCATTTTTATTTGTGGTCCGATATCAGAAACTGCTATAAAAGGCGAGAGTAAGCTTAAAAATATTTTGTTAAATGAACAAGAAAGAATATATTTCATCATTACCCGAACTGACTTTTATAACACCCACTTTAAAAAAGATGTACCAACATTCACTTTTTATGCGCTAAAACATCCTGAGGAAATTCCCGGAAAACTTTATGCTGCCTCGCGCACCTTTCCTTGTTCATATCATGATCCTACTCAGTTGAAAGGAGTAAATACTTGCGATTTGCTAGAGAAAACAGAAACTAAAGAAGGAGTAGCTTGGTTGTATTTCAAACAAAAAAATGCCGGTTGGTTTGAGGATTGGGAGCAAGAATGGTATTTTGAGAGCGATATCACTTATAGCACAGAAAAGGGACGCCACGTACACGAAAGTGGAGAAGGTGGTGAAGCATGGTATTTTCTAATCGACTGGGAAAACAATAAAATTACATGCGTAGACCCAAGATCTCCTAACTGGAATCTAGTAATTGGGTTTAATGGATTTGGGTGGGAAAATACTACCAACATCTTCACTTTAGGATTAAAGACAGACAGCGGCTTAGAAACTAGAATTTTTGAAGTACCTACTGCAAATCTGAATGGAATTACACATTTTGCAGGAACCTTTTTTACTGCAGAAGATGCTGATTATAAATACTATTTACAAGTAGAGCTGGTAAACTATCAACCATGTAGTGGAGACTGCATATATTTCCTTACAAACAGTATAGGGATGAAGATAAACTTTAAAAGAGAAAAAAAGCCTAAAAAAGAGACAATAACTAAAGAAGAGGGTAAGTTTCCATCTCCTTCTATTAAAGCTCCAAGAGGTCCAATTTCAATAAAAATTAAAAAAGGGTGTCCAGAGCCTAAATTTAAAATTTTAAAAAATGGAGAAGAGATAAAAGGAAGATTAACCATCAGAGAGGGAGAAAAAGTAGAACTTAAAACGCAAGAAAGTACAGAAATCGAAGAGATTAAAATAAATGGTGAAAAAATTGTAGGCGACAGGAGGAGCGTCTTGCTTAGTAATGTAATTCCTGAAGTTGTATTTGAAGGTTTCAGTAGGGTTGATGTTCAGGTAAAATTTAAAACCGATAACTGCATTTCCAAGAAAACATTAACCCTTTTCACCCAGCCCGCTGTTAAATGCAGAACTTTTAAGGAATGTTTGTCAATTTTGATTAAAAAATTTGAATTTTATTTACTTTCGGGAGTAAGGGGGTGCAAAATGTGCAAAAAAAGGTAATTATTTTGCTAGTAATAATTAGTGTTATAGCAATATACATTGCAGTTACAAATATTCCAAAGCAGCTCCTTCTACCCAAAAAGGTTGGTTGGCCACCCACATTTAAAGAACATTATGAGAACATTAAAGCACTTATTGAGAAGGAAGTAGATTTTGAAACCTTCACTACTACCGGAATTGTTGATGAAGATGAACCCAACAAATTGGTTTTGAACGAATCCCAAATCAATAAACTTAAGAATGATTTATTCAACTACAAAAACAGTCTTTTAAAACAAAAATATCTCAGTGATGATGATAATGCTGCCATCCAGCTTATTGAAATATATTTACGCATAATTGACTTTAGCCAAGATGTTCGCGATTTTGCACAAAAGACCTATGAGCTGGGGAATAGCACACGCAAAATGCAAAACTTATATGAGCTTTGCAAAAAATACAACAGAACAAATGAAGAAACTGTTTGGTGGTTAGCTGAGAAAATGATGGATCTTTCGGAAGAGGAATTCCAAATTGAAAAAGATGCTGCTGAAATTGGAAAAAATTTCGCATATTTGGATGGTATTGAAAATGTCTATATAGATTTACAACTTGCAGATGATTTTGATACTATCAATACTCTATTGCAAATTGGAGGGATGCTAAATGTTGTGTGCCCTGCCGTGGAGTAGGAGAAGAATCTATATTCTATTAGCACTCCTCCTTATGTTTAACTTTATTAGATGTCAATTTTCACCTCAAATGATGCTTCCCTTGGCATCAACACAAGAAGACACATTTGTAACCTTTAAAGGTTTTACTCTTGCCATGCTCTTAGACTCCATGGGTAGAGATGAACTTAAGATCAAAGATACTAAAACCGAAGAGCCAATTACTCCAGCACAAATAGCTTCCACAAGTGCTCGTGTTGTTGGAATTCATACCTTGCATGCTGCCAACCAAGAAAGAGCCTCACAACATGCAAAAAGACTGCAAAAATTAGCAGATGAAGTTAGAAAACTTCATGAAGAAGCTATAAGGCAATTAGAACAAGAAAATAGCAAAATTTTAGAAAAAGCACGAGAGTTTTTTAAGGAGAATAGGGGACAAATAAAGCTGAGAGATTTAATAAATCCAGATGGAAGCTTAAAACCAGAAGCATATTATTGGTATTTTAAAAAATCTAAAGTAGATGAATCCTCAAGGAAGATTTTCGCTAGTTTAAAAGAATTCGAGGCTGAAATCCAAAAAGTTGCAAAAGAATTGCGCCAGAACAAAAAACAATTGATCGCAGAACTAAGAAAAAAATTTGCAATTCCAGAAGGCGTAGATGTTTTAGAATTTATTGAGCAAAACAAACAAGCTCAAAAATTTTTAGAGACGCAAAATTTAAAACAAATGTGGAAATATGCTAAAAGTTTAAAAGAAAAAAGCCAAGGGCTGAGAGTGCAAATCAAAAACGAATTCGAAAAGTTTTTAAGAGAGTTTAGGTTTAGAGAAGAGCAAAAAAACACTATGATGAGGCTTTTTAATGCATGGACAGAAGGAAAAAAGAGTTTTGATGCGTTCAAAAAAAATCTAATAACCTACTTCTCTGACTTTGAAAAAGAGATGAGAGGACACATTTCTGGAATAGAAGCAGCCCATCGGGAGTTATCGTATAATCACGGGATAATAATGACGGCAGGCATAGAAGTAGAAAAGTTAAGGCTTCCAAATTTAGAGGAACTTAAATCCAAAATTAAAAAATTTTTGTCTGACGAAAGCTTTATTAAGAAAAGTGGGGGAACTCTAAGGACAACTATAAATGAAGCATCATCCAATATGGGGAGACTTCTAGAAAAGAAAGGAATAACTCTCGAGAGGGAAATTTTAATAGAAATTTGCGATACGCCCGGAGTATTAACTACTGAAAGGGTCAATACAACAAAACTTAGAAAAATCTTAGAAAAACATAGAGTGGGAGATAGTGAAAGAATTATTAATGCTCTTAGAGAGTGTTTCAAAGAAGATGTTTGTTTGCAAAATCAAATTAGAGAGATTGCTAAATTAAGAAAGAAAGTCGGTGCAGCTATTTCTCAAGTAAAAGCTATTGAAGATAAATTAAAAAAGATATTCAAAAATGTTGAATCTGTTACAGCGGGAAAAACGGCAACTAAATCGTTTGAAAACTGCATCAAAGTACTGGAATCATATCAAAAATTGATTGAAAGCAATGAAGCAAAAATAATTAGTAAAGTTATGAGCGGTGAAATAACTGCCAAAGATATCCAACAACTAATTAAAAGCGGGATAATAAATGATTCTTCAAAAAAATTCTTTAGAGATATTGCAAGTTTTTTAAAAAAAATGCACAAACAAGAAAGAATGTTTAAAAATTATCTAAAGAATTTAATGAAAGTTATTGAAAAAGTAGGAGATGTTGAAGGAGCCAAAGCACTAAAGCAAGAACTCGCAAGAATTCTTGGCTGTAAAGTTGAAAATATAGCTAAAGGTATTGAAAATCTAGAGGCAAAAGCTATACTGGAAAAATGGAGTGAATGGCAAAAATTTATAGAAAGTGCTAAAAATAATAAAATCTTTAAAGAAGCTGTAACTAAAAGATTGGAAAGGATGAGAATAGAATTAAATGGGTTGAGGAACAGCCGTGGATTGCTCCAGAGGCAAATTGATACTTTGCGCGGTAGGTTAAAAGGATTAGAAAAAATTACACAACAGGAGTTAAAAAAATCATTCAGCAAACTTGCCCTAGAAAGCCCCGAAGAAGCCCTTAAAATTATAGACCAGTGGGAAAAAAGAGGCGTTATATCAGCAACAAATGCAAAAAGCTTGAAAGAAGCAGTTAGCGCAATTAGAGCCCGAAGAATAGAACTGCAAGAAAGCTTAAAACGTGTTTTAAAACGAACCGGTGCCAAAAGTAGCCAAAGCCTTGAAGCTTTGATTTATGCCAAAATCCTTCAAGAAACTGAACTTGTTGGTAATGAAGCAAAGCTTTTAGAAACTGGACTTGCTAAAGTAACCGCCAATACAGAGAAAGCACTTGTATTAAAATCATGGAAATCAGGACTAAAAAAATTTGCTTCTACAATATCCAAAGCACTCAAAAGATCAACTCTTGGGGTATATAATGCTGCTTGGGATGCTTTATTTTTACCTATCAGTGTTGCGTGGGGCGTGGTTAAAGGTACTTGGAAAGGGGTAAGAAATTTGAGCGCTGCAGCTTTTGCACGAACTTTCTTTGCTAACATACGCAACTCAACCGCAACCCTTCTTTCTAACTTTTCACCAAAAGTTGCAGAAAAAGTTGCAGTAAAAGAAGCTGCAAAAAGATTATCTAAACGTACTATAAGGAGGATAGCCAAAACAGCTGCAAAAAAAATGGCAGAACGCACAGGACAAAAAATTAGTAAGGATGTAATGAAAAAAGTAATGACATATGTAGAAAAGCAAGCCGTTACCTCTACTAAAGAGGCTGCAGAGCTTGCTGTGGGAGGGCTCCTACAGCACGGGGCTGGTGAAGGACTTAGCAAGAGTGCGATCCAAGAGGTGACACAAGTAGCCGCAAGATCCCAAAGTGTGCTTTCCAAGTGTTTAAAATTTGCTGGAGTGGCCACGTCTTATTTGATGATATTTGCAGCAGGAATGGAAATTATAAATCTTTTACTGGCATCTAAAATAAAAGGCGAACTTCTAAAATACGGGTCTCCATATCCTTCTATTGCCCCCCCTTATTCAATTTATGCGGTAGAAGACTGTTTGGAGGATTTAGTTCAGTATTACAAAATAAAAGTAAGTAAAGATGAAAAGCCTACAGAAAACCATATTGAAAAGCTATTGAAAAATAGAGTACCTCCTAATAATGAACGCGCCTATGCATCGGCTGCAGGATCTGCTTTAACCGATGTGCTAGGAGACGTCATCAAAAAAGCAACACTTGTGGAAAAGACAAATATAAATGCTTATATAAATGGTGCATTGGAAGTAGATGTGTTAATAGCACCCCACACCTCCAAAGGCGACTTACCAACTATTAAAATTAAATTAAAAGAATTTGTTGGAAACAAAAAAAGTGCGTTTGAAAAAGCTATAAAAACAGCAAATAAAGACTTAGGGGAGTTTTTACTTCAATGCAAAACTTATTATATACCTATTTCCAAAGGAGCCGAAGAAGTAACTGCTATTAAATTGAAGGACTATATTGAACAAATAAAAAATAATAAAGAGATACCCGATTATGTTAAAGATATATTGGAGGCTAATGTAAAGGCCCTTGAAAGAGACGATTCAACTATCAAAACTATACGAGAAAAATATGCATATCTAAAAAATCAGCCTAAAAGATTTCTTAGAAACATAGGGAAAGGCATCCTAAGAATTTTCAATGTGGATGGAGAACCGCGCATTGCTTTAATGTTTAACATTAAAACTCAGCCAAATACAAAATATAATATAAATGCTTGGAAAACTGCTAAAAAATATGCTAGAGAAACAACTGCCGAGAGTCTTGGGTGGTTTACTAGAGTTCTCGATAAAGTAGTTGTTGGGTTTTTAGATACGGTTTCAGATATTTATGAGGGATTAGCTGATTTAATTAATGGAGTCATAAGTGACTGGGATGCAGTAGCTGGCTGTAGAGTAGTGTTGGTAAGAATTGGAGAGCCAAATGACTACCTAGTTTGGAGCCAGGAAAAAGCAGAAGAAGTCAGAAATTATGGGTTTAATCCAGTATATCCAAATGAGATGCTTAGAAATATGGAAGTTGTCTTCGAAAAAGAATTTTCGGCAACAGAATGCAACCCCACTAACAAGTATCTTACAATCGCCAGGAACGGTGCTATAGCATCCGGTTTAAAAACAATCATCTTGCCAAAAGATATTCAGCTTAAACCTGGAAAATACATATTGATATTCTTCACAAACTACATACTTGACCTGTATACTTCTGCTGGAAAAAATCTTGCATACTGGCTATTAAGCGCAAGCTTATCTGAAAATGAATTTACTGAAGAACAAATTAATGACGTTATTTTTAATTCTTCATATGGATTTTATCACTTTATTCTTCCATTTGCAGCTGTGGGATATAAAAGAATAGCTGAGTTCAGAGAACTTTATAATGAAAATCCTCAAGTTAAAAATGCAATAAATATGGGTGAAATTCTTACAAATGAGAATATTTCACCCGAAGTCAAAAAAACATGTCTTTCTGACGAAAAAGAGTGTCAAAAAGTGCTTAAGAATCAATTCCACAATATTGTGAATGCCTCAGAAAGAACTATGGCTCAAATAAGTTCGATGGAAAAAAAGATTCATGATGAATGGGCATACGATAGTGAACTTTTATCCGATATAATTAAACTTATCCGCATCTATGGAATTCCAACCTTTACTAGTTTTGTACTGTATCCAGAAGATATTAAACTTATTTATGGCATAGTGCCATCACCACGCCCGCCAACTGAAACTAAATATGGTGCTATCGTCCAATTAGGAACTTCCACAATAGAATTTGCCCAGAAAGCTTGTGGAGGTGTTGAGAGATACATTAAGTCGTGGAGTATTAAACTAGATAACAAGGAGGTTGTAAAGGGACCGGCAATAGAGATCTTCCAAGCCAAAATAGAAGACAGTACGTTATATTTTACCCATATTCCCAATCTGGAAGAAAATAAGACTTATTCCATAGAAGCTACATGCAAAGGGCAAAAATACTATGGAAAGCTCGATACTACTAATGCAGTAGCTGCAGGGATTCTAGTATCACCAATAGAATTTGAAGACATCAAATTGAAACTCAAATCTTTAGCTAAGTCAGCACAAGAACAAAAGACGAGCTAAATGCATAAATTTAAAATCAATAATTCTTTTGTTAGTTTATGATCAAAACTGCAGAGTCTGTTACAGAAGGGCATCCGGATAAAATTGCTGATGCTGTTAGCGATGCAATTTTGGATGCTTTTTTAAAGAAAGATAGATATGCAAGGGTTGACTGCGAAACTTCTGTGTTAGCTAAAGAAGTAAGGCTTTTTGGAGAGATTACTGCTAAAAAAGAAGTTAATTATGAGAAAATAGTGAGGAGAGTTGTTAAAGAGATTGGTTATGATAAAGCTGAATTAGGGTTTTGGCATAAGGGAATAAATGTTAGAGTTGATATTCACGAGCAAAGCAAGGAAATTGCAAAAGCAGTAGTGAAAAAAAGTAAAGTTGCTGCAGGAGATCAAGGAATAATGATAGGTTATGCATGTAATGAAACACCGCAGCTTATGCCTCTGCCGATTATGCTTGCGCACAAACTTGCAATGAGGCTTGCGGAAGTTAGAAAGAAAAAAGTGCTCCCTTGGTTGAGGCCTGACGGGAAAACTCAGGTTAGTATTGAATACAAAGAAGGTTATGCGAGAAGGATTGCTGCAGTTGTTATAGCTGCTCAGCACGATGCAGATGTAAAAAAAGATTATTTGCAGGAGCAGATTTATGAAAATGTTATTCAGCCAATATGTAATGAATTATTGGATAAAAAAACAAAAATATTTGTAAATAGTTCAGGAAGCTTTGTTGTTGGCGGGCCTATGGCTGATACTGGCATAACAGGCAGGAAGAATGTTGTGGATTGTTATGGGCCGCAGGTAAGGCACGGTGGAGGTTGCTTTAGTGGCAAGGATCCTACTAAAGTTGATAGATCTGCTTCATATATGTTAAGGCACATTGCAAAAAGTATTGTTGCTAGTGGTTATGCTGAAAAATGCCTAATTGAAGCAGCATATGTTATTGGCAGAGCTGAGGCAATAGCTTTTAATATTAACTGCAAAAATACTGAAAATGTAAAATTGGAAAGAATTGAAAAATTGATTAAGAGAGAATTCAGCCTAAAAGTTGGGGATATTATAGAATATCTAAAGCTTAGAAGGCCTATTTATAAAAAAACTGCTTGCTATGGGCACTTTGGCAGAGAAGAAAAGGAATTTACTTGGGAAAAATGTAGAAAATTAAAGCTTTGTTTACAAGATTGGTAAATTGAGATGGCTAATAAGATTGAATTATTTAGCTGTAATGTGACTTAAACAATCTTTAAAAAAAGGTATTCTCATAAATGCTTATGAAGTTAGACTTGCATGTACACTCTAAATATTCTGCTGATTGTTTTACAGAACCAAGAATATTAGCAAAAAAGGCTGCAATTTATGATATTGGTTTTGCTATTACTGATCATGATACAACTAAGGGTTGGAGAAAATTTAAAAGTTTAGCAAGAGAATTTAAGATTCCTATTATTCTTGGTAAAGAAATAAAAGTAAAATTTCATAATCATTTAGCAGGTGAGCTTTTACTTTTATTTATGCAAGAAGACATTAAAAGCAATGATTTGTACGATGTTTTAGACTTTTCTAAAGAGAATGATGTTTTGTTAGTTGTTCCACATCCTTTTGACTTTTTGAGAATGAGATTCAAATATTGGAATTTATTGCATAAAGAGTTTCCTCTGAAAAAATTGGCTTTTGAAATTTTTAATGCAAGGTGTTATTTTAATATCTTTAATGAGATTGCTATGAAATTTGCAATTAAAAATAATTTAGCTATTTCTGCAGGAAGTGATGCTCATCTTATAGAGGAATTGGGAAATGCTCTTATAGCGGGAGAAAGCAATACTTTAGAAGGGATGCGAAGGCTTATTAAAAGAGGAAGAGTGTCAGTAATAGGAAATAAAAGCTCCAACTTAGTTCATTTGAAAAGTTTTGCAATAAGACTGAAAAAGTTTCTCAAATATTAGTTCCAGTATAAGCCATTTTGGTTTACTGTTAAGTCGCAAGAGTTTTCATTTTTATTTGAAAAAGAAACAAAAAGCACTTTATTATTTCCGTAAATTTCTCTTAAAAAGTTAATAATTTGGTTAAACCATTTAATATTATTGTTATTTTTTAATATTACTAATTCGGGATTTTTCTTTTTGAATATGAGCAAGAGATTTTCTAAAAAATTTTCACTATTAGAAATTATTTTTGTTTTATTTTTTCTTTTTTCTCTGCGCTCAAATTTTCCATCCAATATTTCTTCTTTCATCACAAAAAATTTATCATATAATGGAATTAACTCAATTTTCAGGCTTTTCTTTCCCCTAGTTAAAAGCTTAAGCATAGCATTATTTACGTTTTTGCTATCTACTACTAATAGTTCACTCATTTTAGTGAATTTCATATAAAAATAGCGCTTTTGTTATTTTTAAATGTTTTGTTTTGCAGCATTGATCAATCCTAAGAATAGTGGGTGCGGCTTTAAAGGTCTGCTTATAAATTCTGGATGGAATTGTGTTGCAATAAAATATCTGTGAGTTGGTAGTTCTAAAATTTGCATTATTCTCTTTTCTGGAGCAAAGCCACTAAATACCAAACCGTTTTTTTCCAAAATTTCTATGTATTTTGGATTTACATTATAGCGGTGTCTAAATCTTTCTCTAATTTTATTCTTTTTATAAAGCTTGTATGCAATAGTATTTTCCTTAACTATAACTTCATATGCACCTAAGCGCATTGTTCCTCCTAAGCCTGAGATCTCTTCCTGCTCTGGAAGTATATAAATTACAGGATGCTCGGTTTTAGCATCAAGCTCAGTAGAATTAGCATTTTCCAAATTGCATACATTTCTAGCAAATTCAACGGTTGCTAATTGGAAACCGAAACATAAGCCTAAAAAAGGGATATTATTTTCTCTTGCATATTTTATGCATTTGATCTTTCCTTCGGAGCCCCTCTTTCCAAAACCACCAGGAACAATTAGTGCATTTACATCCTTTAAAGCTTCCTCCACTCTAATTTTATTTTCCTCAATATCGGTTGTTTCTATCCATTTAATTTCTGCCTTTAAATTGTTGTGTGTTGCTGCATGTTCAATTGCTTTTAATAAACTTGCATAAGAGTCTCTTAATCCTGTATATTTTCCAGCTATTGCAATAGTAATTTTTTCATCCGCATTTAAAAATTTATCAACAAAAAATTTCCACTCAACTAATGACTTTTGCTGCAAATTAAAATCAGCCTTTTCTTTTATGCCTAATATCTCTATTACTTTTTCATCAGCTTTAACCTCTTTTAGCATTAAAGGGACTTTATAAACTGAATCAAAATTATGTAGGCCAATTACATTTTCTATAGGCACATTTCCATATACTGAAATTTTTGCTTTTATCTTTCTGCTTAAAGGATTCCTGCTTCTGCAGACAATAAAATCAGGTTGGATTCCTAAAGACATCAATCTGTTTAAGCCTAATTGGGCTGGTTTACTTTTTTGTTCTCCTAAATGTGGAGGTTCAATAATATAAACTACTGCAATAAAACAAACATTTTGTCTGCCTTCTTCATAAATTAACTCTCTAATAGCCTCTATTAAATAAGAATTTTCATAGTCTCCAACTGTGCCTCCAATTTCACAAAGGACAATATCTGCATTTTTCTCAACAGCCAACTTTCGCAAAGAATATTTAACTTCTCCTGTAACATGAGGAATAAATTGAACATCTCTGCCTAAATAAAATCCTTTTCTTTCTCTTTTAAGAACTTCAGAAAATATCTTTCCAGAAGTAAGATAATTATCTCTACTTAAATTAATATCTAAATATCTCTCATAGCTACCTAAATCCATATCACATTCTGTACCGTCATCAAGCACAAAAACTTCTCCATGGCGGAATGGATTTAAAGTGCCGGCATCTACATTAAAATAACCATCTATTTTCACAGGCATTATATTAAAACCTGCATCTTTAAGTAATTTTGCTAAACTAGAGGCAAAAATTCCCTTGCCAACACCGCTCATCACAACTCCAGCTATTACAATATACTTTGTTTTGCCCTTCTCATAATTTTTAGGCATTGGCACGTAAAATTCTTCAGAAAGTTTCTCTTTCTCAATAACATTAAGTAGTTCCTTTCCTTTTAACATCCCCCACCACTAATGGGCTTTGAATATGAAAATATTTAAATATCAAATCTTTTTTGATATTTGAATGCTATTGAAAAGGATTTTTGGAGACTTTTCAAGCAAAATAGGTAAATTTTTTGCTAAATTTAAGCTTATGCCAAATCAATGGACATTATTAAGTATTATCCCTGTATTAATTTCAGCGCATCTTTTAATTAATAAAGAATTTTTGGCTGCAGGAGTTTTTTTTGCTATAGCTTCTTTTATTGATGTTATTGACGGTGCGGTTGCAAGAGTTATTGGGAAAGTAACTAAAAGAGGAGCTTATTTAGATACAGTTATTGATAGATACGTTGAGGGAATTATATTATTTTCAATGTTATTTCTTAAGCTTCCTAAAGTTTTTTTAGAGGCTGAATTTTGGATTTTTGCAGCTTTATTTGGAAGTTTAATATCTACTTATGTGAAGGCGGCAGCAAAAGAAAAAGAATTGGTTATAGAAGAAATGAGGGCAGGTTTAATAGGAAGGGCTGAGAGATTACTAATTTTAATAATCGGAATTTTTTTAGCAGAAATAAGCCCAATATTCTTAGTTTATGTTCTGATTTTTTTAGCAATAATTAGCAATATTGCTGCTTTGCACAGAATTTATTTAGCATTGCTTGGGGCAGCCGGGATTTGAAGAACCTTTTTTAGAAAAAGCTTCACCAAAAAGGATTGCAAACTTTGTTTGCAAATTTTTCAACCAAAGGTTGAAAAGGTTGGTTCAAACCAGCCAGCACCCCACAAGGGGGGTGCTTGGGGCAGCCGGGATTTGAACCCGGGTCTCGGCCTCCCGAAGGCCGTATCCTAGACCAGACTAGACTACCGCCCCAAAATCTACCAAATAAAAAATTAAGTTATTAAAAAGTTTAAAA
>CAYLVV010000002.1:8944-21522 GCA_964387215.1 uncultured archaeon | reverse complement strand
ATTGCTGAAGAGTTTCTAATTTACAATTCTAAACTTGCGGACGCCGGGATTTGAAAAGCCTTTTTTAGAAAAAGCCTTGGGAAAAAAGTACAAATCCAACATGTATCCCACAAGGGGATACTTGCGGACGCCGGGATTTGAACCCGGGTCTCGAGCTTGGCAAGCTCGCGTGCTAACCAGGCTACACCACATCCGCTATATAAAATTTATTTTGATTTAAACTTTTTAAATAAGACTATTAATATAATGATGGCAATGATGGATGCTAAAAATGCCGCTATTAGGAATAATATGTCATAAAATTGTTTTACTTGTTCTGCAATCTTAGTTTCTTGTTGGATTTCTGGCTTTTCTTCTTCAACCTTTGGCTTTGTTCTCTTTTTTGCTTCAATTTCAGGAAAATAAAGTATTTGACTATAGTTTAAATCTTCAGCAACAATTCTAAAATTTATTTTTTTAATATTTAAAGGTAAAGTAAAGGAAAATGTGTGCTTGCTATTTGGAGCTACTTCCTTATTAACTAAAGAATCATCAAAATAGAATTTAATAGGCAATAGTTCTGAAGAAAAATTTTCTATAATCACATCAATTATATTCTTATTTTCTTTTTTGTAAGCTGAGATTGATTTTATCTGTAGGAATTTTCCTGTTGTTTTTCCTTCAGATGTTGCTGGATAAAGATTAAATCTAAGAGATGCATTATTTAGAGTTTGGATATAAAGCTTATATTGCAGATATGTATTTTTTTCAACCTCAGCTGCTGCAACAAGCTGAATTTCCTTCTCTTTATAACTTTTCGGTTTAATGCAATCTAAAAATGCGCTATTATTAAAAATTCTTATTTTTTCAGAGGTTGAAATAGTGGCAGGGAAACATAAAAAGGAATTTGTTAAATTTTCTATTTTTAGTTTTATGCTTCCAGGAGTATTTGCAAAGAGTTTTGCTTCTTCTTGTGAAAAATTTAAAAATTTTGGAAAATCATTTATATTTAAAATTTTAATATCTAACTTTGCTTCCTTTGGTGAGATTTCTATTCCCTTAGTATAGGAAAATGAATCATGACTTTCCTCAAAATCTTTAAAGATTCCCTGTACTATGTGCAAAGAATCAAGATTGAGGAGTTGGAAAAAAGTTGGTTCTGCATAATACCAATCATTTGCATAAAATAAAAGCCACGCGTGCTGTTGCCATCCTTTGTCGCCATAAACAATACCTTCAACAAATTTAACTGGAATGCCTTTTGCTCTTAATAGTGCTGCAGCTAAATTTGAAAATTCATCACATGTCCCTGCTTTTGTTGCTAAAACCTCGGAAGCCTTGTATGCTTTTTTTGCATAATTCCAATCATATGTTAAGTAGCTATTTATCCAGTTTAAAATTTTAATTACTACATTAAAATCATTTTCTGTAAAAAAATTTTGAACTAATGTAGTTATTGATTGATTATTGCTATCAATATATTTTGTAGGTTGGGTAAATTCTGAAAATTTTTCCTTCTCTAAATATAACTTTTTAGGTAAGAAAATAAAATTAGTATCAACGGTGGCTTCAATAGTATATGTTAGAATTTTTGTTTTATTTTGCAAGTTAATTCCTTTTATAGTAAAAATTGCAAGATTATTGTTGTATAAATCTTTTTGGAATTCTGCATTATAGGTTTTTCCATCAAAAACAGCATAAGCATTTTGCTGAATAACTTTTTGGCCCGGAGCATCTCTGAAGGCAATAGTTTTTATTGTAATCTCTCCGTTTTTTATATTTCCATTAAGCTGCACATCTCTTGTTATTGTAACTTTTAGGGATGAAAAACCTTTTTGGTGGAGGAACAATTCTTCCTTAGCATAGGAAATAAGCAAAAGATTAAGGAATATTATTGCTGTAAGGATTGCTCTAATTTTTTTATCCACTTCTTTCCACCCTTTATCTTTTCTAACTGCTTTTTAACTTCTATTCTTACGGAAGCGTATTTTTTGCAAAGCTTTACTATCTCATCAAAATTATCCTCGCTTACATTTATTGTTTGATAAACCAAGTCTCCAGTTATTGGATCTTCGATGAGAACATTAATACTGAATTTAAATTTTTTATTCGGCATGTTCTTTTTAGGCAATTTAACTATATAAGTTTTTTGAGAAAGCTAAAAGGATGCATGGGCTCGGCCAGCTCGAAATAAAGGCTTTAACTCGCCCTTATCAACCCGAAGTACGACTCCGAGTACTCCTTTGCAGGAGTACATGGGCTCGGCCGGAATCGAACCGGCGACCTCCACCTTGTAAGGGTGGCGTCATACCACTAGACCACGAGCCCTTAAGAAAAAAGGAGTAAAGGAAAATTTAAATATTAAAAGGTTTAATTTATGTGAGGTGTTCAAATATGGCAAAGGCTGTGATGAGATATAGGCTAATAGGAAAAGAATTGCAAATACCTAAGCTTATAGGTGCTTTTGTGATAGTAATTGCCCTATTGATGTTTTTTAAAAGTGGGGCTGAAATGAGTGATTCATGGGATAATATTAAATTTGTAAATAATTGTTTAAGTGTTGCAGAGGGAAATGATGAAATGTTTAATGAATGCCAAGACCAAGCATTAAAGGCATTAAATATTTATGTTAGGCCTGGGCAGGATAAGCTTAATACAAAGCAGTTTTTGATGGCTATTGCTACACCAATAGCTTGGCTGATGTTTTGGATAATTATTTTAGGACTAGGGATTGTTAGCTATAGGCACGGCACCTTTGAGCTGCCAGTTGAAACAACAGTTGAAAAAAGAAAAGTAAGGAAGAAAAAAAGGGCTTAGGAAAATTCCTCCAAAACTATTATTTTCATTTTTTTACTAGGGGGAAACTTTCCTTTTTTAACTCCCGCAACTATGTGGATGTTATGAGCTTCAGCTTCCTCTATTACGCGTTTTGTTACTATGCCGTCAAAAACAATTGCATATATTTTTCCTTTTAAGCTTTTGAGTAATTCTCTTACAGGCACTTCTGCAATTATATTAAATTCCTTATCCAGTAATCTTGCTTTTAGTGTGCCCTTTAGCTCATTAAGCTGCTCTAATATTTTTTTATCTTCTGCAGAGAAAGTTGGTGTTTTATTTTTGAACGGGGTCTTTTTACGTAGTGCCTGAATTATTTCCTTTTGTGTGAGTTCTTCAACTTCTTTTCCAGAAGGCGCTTTTGCAATATAGTCAACTTTTGTTAGTTGGCTTAATTTTCTTAGGTTTAGTTCTCCGCCTCTATCACCGTCAATAAATGCGATAGTTGTTTTTTTCTTGCACAAATCAACTACTGCTGGATGTATTTTAGAGCCTCCCATGGAGATAACATTTTTTATTCCGTGCCTTAATAAATTTAGAACATCAGCTCTGCCCTCAACAACAATTATTTCATTAGAGGTTTCTATTTCTGGGCCGCAAGGAATTTCATCAGCATAATAGCAAATACCTGCTGCTCTTGCTTCTTCACGAACTTTTTCAGCCAATTCATGAGGATCAGGGACTTGGGTTTCCAATATTCTTCTATAAAGCTCTTTAGCTCTTTCAACAATTTGTTTTCTTTTTGCCATTCTGGTGTCTTCAATACTCTTAATTCTAAATTTAGCCTCACAAGGGCCTACTTTTTCCACTGTTTCGAGGGCTGCAGCTAAGATGCAAGTCTCAACCATATCTAAGCCTGAAGGGATTATAACTTGGCCTACGGTTTTACCATTCTTTACAAAGTGCTCAATTTCTATTCTTCCTATTTTGCCCCCTTTTTGTAATTCTCTTAAATCCATTTCTTCTCCTAATAAACCTTCGCTTTGGCCAAATATTGCACCAACAATATCAGGTTTATCTACAACACCATTAATTTCAAAACTTATATAGACTGTATATTTAGTAGCGCTAACATAAGTTTTTGCCATATTAACTACCTCCTTAAGATTATGTAAAATTAGGGTTACCTATAGCTAGATGCCTTAATTAAATTAAATGTTAAGCGTGAAAGTAACCCTAATATAAATAAAAAGTAGTATAGGAATTATATAAAGGTTTCGCTGCTAATTTTTTAGAATGGCTGCCAAAAAGAGATATAGGAAAGGTGCTAATGCTGAAAGAGAATTGATGAAGATATTAGCTAAAGAAGGTTTGGCTGTTGTAAGAGCTGCTGGCTCAGCATCAAATATTCATGCTGCACCAGACATTGTTGCTTTGGGAAAGGATTTTACATTAGCTTTTGAGTGCAAAGCATGGGATAAAAGCTATTTGATTATTGCTGAAGAGCAAATGAAACAGCTTAAAAAATGGGCGTCTAAGGCAAATGCTGATATCTTTATAGGTTGGAAAGTGCCTAATAAGGGGTGGCTGTTCCTAAAGCCAAAGCATTTTAAAAAAAGTAAGAAAAATTATAGTATTTCAAGGAAATTAGCAGAGAGAAAAGGTATCCAACTTAATGTTATTTTAAGAAAGCAGGCAACTCTAAAATAGGTGGAATTATGGAAACAGAGATATTGATTACGGAGTTAGAGAGAAAAAAAGAGAAAGAAAATAGTTTGTATGGAAAGGTATTATTAGAGAGGGCAATAGAAATATTAAAGGATTATATGCAATTAGAGTTGCGTAGCAAGGAACATTAGTGATAAACCAATAAATGCGTAAATTACTGTTATTATTACTGCATCAATGCTCATTGTTGCATTTAAATAAATTACAAATCTGTATAAATCTAATACAAGAAATATTAGGCCGAGAAGTATTAGCAAAATACTAACTAATCTATTTCTCATTGAAATTCCGGAAATTTTCAGTTCATCTAAATCCATTCTAACGCTGCTTACTTGCTCAGCTAAATCATTCAGCTTAACTCTAACTCTATCGCTTAACTCAGTAACTTTTGCTACTGTATCTGATATCTTTTTCTCAAATTCAGAACTCTTTTTTAATAATCTTTTTTCATGCTCCTCAATATCAACTTTTACTTGTTTTGCAATTGCACTCCCTAAGCCGGAAGTTTGTCTTTTTCCTTCCTCTTCAATAAATTTTTTTAATTCTGCCTTACTTTTCTCCAGTTCTTCATTTACCATTTTTGAGATTTCAGACCTTAATAAGCTATAGGTGCTGCCTTCAGCTAAGAGCAATAATTTTTCCGCATCTTTTTGGCTAACTCCAAAACCTGCTAATGTTTGAATTATTTCCTCTTTGGAAGCTTTTTTTTCTTTCATTTTTTTAACCAATTCTAATAAATTTTCCTGCTCCATATTACTCAGCCTCATATATTACTACATGTAAAGGGTATTTTTCAGCTATATTATCTGCAACGAGATTAAAATATATTGTGGTGTCTCCTGCAGCAAGGGGTTTTATTGTAAAAGTGGCTTCTTTACATTCATTTGCGGGAAGCTTAATGTTTGCAAGTTCATTTTCAGCATAAATTAATGCTTTTGGTGCCTCTAAAATAATAATTACATTAGATAAGCTATTAGTTAAATTACAAGCTTTAACTTTAATTTGAGATTCTAAGCCAACAAAAAAAGCTCTTGGTGCTGAGATATTAAGTTGGACATTAGCGGGAGTTATTGCACCTAATGAGAGTTCTTTTATAACTATTTTGTGGTAGGGAGCCTCTGCAATTAACCTTATTTTTCCATTTTCGGAATATTCTTTTTTTAAAGGAATTGTAATGCTTTCGTTCGGCATTAATTCCTTTTGCTCAAGAATTAAATTTTTCTGCTCTTTTTTAATGTAATAAACCTTAATATCAGTAATCTTGTGCGTGGAACTATTCTCTAATGTTATAGAAAATTCTCCTTCTTTGCTTATAGGGTTTTTTAGCTCTAAGCCAACGTTAAAGAAAAGTAAGTAGATTATTATTAAGCCAAAGGATGTTGCAAAAAAGATGTAAGTATAAAGAATTTTTTGCTTTTTAGTGAGCGTTTCAAACATTAAAGAAAGAGGTTTTTTTAATTTAAAATTTTAGCTTTCCTGAAAAATAGTCATTAATTAGGATTTTTGAAATTGCAGTAGTATCTGGCATTTGGCCCTTTTTTAGCTTTTTTCTCTTTATTGCAAGATTTTCAAGAATTTTTTCAGCACTTAGGCTTTTAATTGAAAACCCGCAATATTTTTCCAAATTTAGAGGGGCTTTATTTTTAAATAGTTCAACAAGCTTTATTGCATTCAATTCAACATCCTCCAATTGTTCCGGATTTTTGGAGCAGGTAAGTACTAATAAAAATTCATTTTTTGCGGAAATTGGTATAATGCCTGGAGTATCCATTAGCATAATATCTTTTGAAATCCTAATCCATTGTTCGCCTCTAGTAAAACCTGCTTTGATGCTGGTTTTTGCAACTTTTCTTCCGGCTAAAGCATTTATAACGCTGCTCTTTCCAGTATTTGGATAGCCGATAATTCCTATTTTTACCTTCTTCAGCTTTAATTTACTTTTTGTAATTCCAATTAGGGCTCTTAATTTCTTTAATCCAATTCTTTTTTTTGCAGAAATATAGGCAGTAGGAAATTCAAAATTTTTCTTTCTCAATTTACTTACTAAATCTATTTTATTTAAAACCAAGATGATTGGTTTTCCTTTATTTAATGCATACTTTTCTAAAGAAGTATTTCTGCATAGCTCTTCAAACCTGGCATCAAGTATTTCCAAAATTATGTCGCAATTATTAATTACTTTCATTACTCTTTTATAAAAGCCCTGCATGAGAATCACAAGAGCTTCAGGTTTTTTGTGTACTTATCTATTAATTCCTCTTTTGCAGGTCCAGAAGCAAAACAGGTTATTGTTCCCGGTTTAAGTTGGGTTAATCCTGCATCCCTTATTAATGCAGAAGGTATTCTTCTGCATATTTTTCTGTAGAGGTTTAGCAACTCTTTTTCATTTTCTATTTTCAACACTATTTTTTTAGCACCGGTTTTTAACCATTCTTTTGCAATATTGGGAAATTTCTTTTGAGTTTTTAAAAATGCTTCCAAGGAAGCGTGAGCTACTTGTGTAGCTAATTTTCCTTTAGAGAGTTTTAAATCCTTTCTAACTACTATTATTTGCTTAAGCATAATGGAAATTTGGTTGGTAAGGTTTTAAAGGGGCTCTTTTAAGAGAATTTATATGGAAGAGTTTCTCAGAAATGCTGCAGAGAGAATAAATTCTATGCAAAGCTATTTTAGAGTTGCGGAAAGTAGAATAAATTCTTTAAGAAATAAAATCTGCAATAATGCTGGGGAAAATTTTTGTATTAAAGTTGATAAAGAGAACTTAAATGGGCTGAAAGTTGCTGCAGTGGACAGCGGATTTATGCTGAGAAGCTTTTATTCTGTAGATATAATGCTGGTTAAAGCAAAGGCAGCAATATTTGAGTATGAGAATAATTGCTTAAAGAAAACTGCAGTTTATCCTGAATTGGAGATAATGCCTAAGCCGATTTTATTAGGACATGCATTAGAGAGGGATGAACTTAATGCAGCAAGATCTCTGCATAGGTTAAAAGAAGAAATAGGCTTAGCAAACAAAATATTGCAGAGATTTAAGCCTGATGTATTGCTTTTAGATGGTTCTGTAGTGCCTCAACAGGCGGATAAACCGCGTGCTGATTCTGAATTAAAGAAATTTTATAAAGAGGTAATAGGAGAGTTTGAAATGCTTTATGAAAATTCCCAAAAGATGGGCTGTTTATTGATAGGAGTAATTGAAGATAGTAGGGGGGCAAGGATGAAAAAAATTATAGAAAATGAAATTGGCGAGAGCTTTAATATGTTAGGAGATGTTGGTATTGCAAATATTTTATTAAGAAAAAATGAGAGAACTTTTGTTTTTAGTTATTCAAGTGAGGCGGAGAAGCATTATATATTGGCTGATTTTAAGGAGGAATGGAAAAATAAAATTTTTGCATTTTATTTGAAGCCTTCTGAATTTGATGTTCCTATAAGAGTTGAGTTTATTTCAGAAAATAAAAGTATTGCAAATAAAATAGCTTCAATAATATTAAGCTTAAGTTCTTTTCATAAAGAATATGCCTATCCAAGTGTGCTTATTGAAGCTGATATGAGAGCCAGGCTTAATGATAAAGAAATTAATATGGTTTTTGAGGGTTTGGAAAAAAGGATAAAAGGAGAATTTGCATTAATGCGTAGAGAAAGGAGGCCTTTCTTATGAGTGTTGGAACAATAATTAGTAATGTAAATACTCCATCGCCAAACAGAATTTTGTTCGTTTTGAATGAAGATGCTAAGGTGCATGTTGGGGAATTTGTAGAGTTGGATTATGAAGAGGGGAAGCTTGCTGCAATGGTAGTAGATATTATAAAAACAAATAGGTATTTTGAAAGAGCCGATTCTGTGAAGGAAATTGAAGCTAAAATTGGTTCATTAGAGAAGCATTTTCCTGTTGCGGAATGGGAATATGCTGTTGCTGAAGCAAAAACATTAGGAGTAATTTCAAAAGACGGATTAATAAAAAGGCCAACATTTGCTGTTAGTCCTGGAACTAAAGTAAATATTGCAAAAAAGGAGACATTGGAAAGATTTTTGGGTTTTAAAAAAGATGGTTTATTTATTGGCAAGGTCGAATTCCATGGTGTTGATGTAAAATTGGATATTAACAGGCTTTTGCAAAAACATCTGGCAATTCTTGCAATGAGTGGAGCTGGAAAAACAGTAACCGCAAAAACATTAATTGAGGAATTATTAGAAAGAAAGAAGGAACAAGGAAGAATTGCAATTGTGGTATTAGATGTGCATGGGGAATATACAAGTTTTGCTTATCCGCCAAAAGATGAAAATGCAAAGGATTATTCCCATAAAACAAAACTTATAAATTGTTGCGAGATGAAAATAGGGGTATCAAAAATTTCCGCAAGAATGTTTTCCGAGATGCTGCCAGGACTAAGCAATGCTCAGAGAAGGGATTTGGAGAAGGTAATTAATAAATTACAGAAGGAAATGAAAGAGGGGGCTGGTCCATTTAGCATAGATGAAATTAAAAATGAGATTTTAAATGATGCTAATATTAAGGAGGCAACAAAGAATATTCTGGTGGGTTGGTTAAATGGTCTAAAAGAGCTTAATTTATTTGCAAAAGTAGACTATCCTAATTTATATGATGCAATAAAGCCAGGAATGCTCACTATCTTAGATATGAGCGGAATAATTAATATGAGGAAAAAGCAGCTTATTGTAAATTATTTGGCTAAAAGATTATTTACAGAAAGAAGAAGGAAAACTCTGCCACCGTTTTTATTAATCTTAGAGGAAGCGCACCAATTTGTTCCGGAGCATAAAAGTAGAGAGGAAAGTTTATGCAAAGGAATAATACAAACTATTGCTAGAGAGGGAAGAAAATTTGGTGCAGCATTATGCCTGATAAGTCAGAGGCCTATTAGGCTTGATACTACTGTATTGAGCCAATGCAATACACAGATAATAATGCGCATAACAAATCCTTATGATTTAAAGCATATTGGAGAGAGCGCAGAAGGTATTGACAATAAGAGCTTGGATATGCTTACATCATTAAGGGTTGGCGAAGCTTTAATTGTTGGCGAAGCAGTAAATTATCCTGTTTTTATAAAAATAAGGAGGAATTATTCACAAGCCTCTAAGCATGAGAAAACTTTGGCTGAAGCTGCAAAAGAGTTTGAAGAGAATTTGGAAAAAGAAAATAATGAAATTTCAAGCTTTCTTTGATTTTTTAAACTTCCTAATAACTAATAATTCCTCTTTAGTATCAGCAACAATAGTTTTGTAGCTAAAAACCTCTCCAAAATGTGAAAGTGCTTCCTTTACAGTTTCAGGATACTCAATATATGAGATCGGAGCTAAAATTAATATTCCTCCTGGCTTTAAAACGCTAAAGACTTTTGAAAAAATTTGTTTTAATTTTTCTTTATTTTCTTCTGGAAACTCGTGAAATATTGGATTTGGAGAACGCCAGCCATAAGTCTCAAAAACCCCTCTTGCAATAATTACATCTTGGCTTTCTCTTTCAATTCTTTTATCTATATCTAAAACATCTCCAACAAGTAATTGCATCCTATTACTTTTCATTTCCCTTCCGCGGAGGTCATAACCTATAATGGATTTAAATCCCATATGCTTAAGGACCTCAATAAAATTTTTTTCTTCTCCATAGCCTATTTCAACAATGCTTAATCTCTTTCTAAGTTTCTCTTTGAATAATCTTTTCAGCAAAGAATATAATGGAATGTAATAAAATGCATCAGTCTTTTTATACAGCTCAATAAGGGCATTTTTATATGATTCTCTATCTAAAAATTTGAATTCCCTTCTTTTAATCTTTCTTCTTTTTATTGGTGGTTTTTTGGGCATATAAATTTTGGATAATTGGAGTTTATAATTTTAGTGGAAATTTAGTAAAAGAGGAAATTTAAATAACAGCTTTGTTTTTTGGTGGGTGAGAGCATGGAAAATTTATATGAGCTAATAATTCCTGAATTAGAAAAGCTGAAAGTAGATATTTTTAAAGCTTTGGAAAGAAAATTTGAAAAAAAGTTAAGGAATAGGCTTTATGATATTTTGGCTGTTTTAGAATTTAAAAAGAAAATTTATGGAAATGCTGCTGAAGAGATATTATCTAAAATAGAGATCGAAGTAATAAATTAATATGAACAGCTTAAAATTTGGAATTTCTGGAATTCCGTTGTGTTGCAGGAACTTGCTAGAGGGTATTGAGTATTTAGAAAGGCAAGGACTAGTTAATGAGCTAAATTTTACTAGAAGAATATATATTGATGATAAAGTAAAAAAGGAATTTGCAAAAAGGAAAACTGCAGTAAGCGCTCATGCTCCGTATTATATAAATTTGTCCTCTGCAAAAATTTCTGTGAGGGAAAAGAGCAAAAAATTGATTATAGATGCTGCAAAAATTGCAGAAGAGTGCAATGCGGAAAAGTTAGTTTTGCATTTAGGATATTATGCGAATTCTTTTGAGGAAAGTAAAAATTTAATAATTGAAAATATTTTAGAGATAAAGGAGATTTTAAATAGAGTGGGAAATGAGATTAAACTGAGTCCTGAAAATGCTGGCAAAATTGGTGCATTAGGCAGTATTGAAGAGATTTTAGAGATCTGCAGAATTTTAAAGTTAGAGCCTACCATTGATTTTGCACATTTTTATGCAAGAAATATTGGAAAGAAAAATTCAAAGAAAGATTTTGAAAACGTTTTGCAGAGAATTGAAGATATTGATAAAAAATTATTGAAAAGTTTGCACATGCATATTTCAGGAATTGTTTTTGGCAATAGAGGGGAAAGGCATCATTGCTGCTTAGAAGAAAGCAAATTTAATTGGAAAGCTTGTTTAGAGGCTCTAAAGGAGTTTAAGGTTGGAGGGGAAGTAATTTGCGAAAGCCCTTTGCTTGAGGAAGATGCTCTAAAAATGAAGAGGTATTTTGAAAATATTTAAATGAAGATTAGGTTTCTTAAATATGGAATTAATATTTTGGTGCATTATTTTTATTGTTGCATTATGTGTTTTGCTTAAAAGTGCTGATTATTTTTTAGCAAGTTGTGAAAAAATTGGATTATTTTACGGCTTGCCTAAGTTTATCATTGGAGTGACTTTAGTTGCAATTGGTACTAGTTTGCCTGAATTGGTTACTGGGATTGCTGCAATATTGCATAATGAAAGCAATATTTTGTTCTCAAATGTTATTGGTAGTAATATTGCAAATGTTTTTTTGGTTTTAGGAATTGCTGCTATTATTTCAAAAAAATTAAAGATGGGTTTTGACCTAACGAAAGTTGATTTGCCCGTTTTTATCGCAAGTGCTGGATTAATATGGATAATAAGTATTGATGGTTCAATTACACTAAACGAATCTTTATTTTTAGTTTTAATGCTGCTGGCTTATTTGCATTATGTAAGCTTAACTCATAGAAATAATAACAATATACAAATTAAAATAAGCAAAATTGATTATATAGTGCTGCCAATATCAGCCCTATTAATCTGGTTTTCTGCTGATTACTTAATCAGCGCTGTTATTAGTATAAGCAAAATTTTGAATATTAGCAGCAGTTTATTGGCTATTACCGCTGTTGCAATCGGCACTAGTTTGCCTGAGTTAATAGTTAGTGTAATTGCCGCACAAAAGAGAAAGTTTGATATGGCATTAGGCAATGTTTTAGGCTCCAATATTTTTAATTCTCTTGCAGTAGTTGGAATTCCTGGGTTGATAGAGACTATAAATGTAAGTGCTATCGATAAAAATATTGGACTTCCTTTTATGCTATTGGCAACTATTGTTTATACGTTTCTTGCTTACGATTTAGAAATTGAGCAAAACGAAGGGTTAGTTTTATTAGTATGCTATGGCTTATTTTTAAGTATGTTGGTTTTTGGTTAAGATTAATAAAATAATACGTAATTGATTATTTATTAGGATGAGGTTCAAAAAAATATTGAAGCAGTTGATAATAAATAATCCAGATGTGGATAAAGAACTTATTGAAAAAGCATACAAATTCGCAAAAAAGAAATTAAGAAATAAAAAGCACCACTTAACTAAAAAAACATTTTTGAATCAAGCATTATCAATTATAGAGATTTTACTTCCTCTTGGAATTGATAATAC
>CAYLVV010000002.1:0-8844 GCA_964387215.1 uncultured archaeon | reverse complement strand
AATTTAAAAATTGTTAAAAAGCTTCCAGTATTGAAAAGAACTTTGGAGAACAAGCTTAAAGAGGTTGGGATTCCTGCAAAGGTTTATGCAAGAAGAAAGCATCTCTACAGCATATATCAAAAAATGAAAAAGAAAAATATAGGAATTAATGAAATTCACGATATTGTAGGTTTAAGGGTTATTACCGATACTGTTGAGCACTGTTATGAAATTTTAGGAATTGTGCACAGTATGTGGAAACCTATACTTAATGAGTTTAATGACTATATTACAAATCCTAAAGAAAATGGTTACCAAAGCCTACATACAGCTTTAATGACTGAGGATGGGATGTTTGAAGTTCAGATAAGAACAAAGGAAATGCAGATAGTAGCTGAATATGGTGTTGCAGCGCACTGGAGATATAAAGGAATTAAGGAATATAAGGATTACGAGGATTTATTGAAAAGATTGAGAAAGAGCATAACATGGAACGGCCTGATACAACCTAAAAATATTAAAGAACTAACAAAGGATGTTGAAGAGCCAATATTTGTTTTTACACCTAAAAAGGATATTGTTATTTTACCTAACGGAGCTACTGCTTTAGATTTTGCTTATGCTATACATTCCAGTATTGGGAATAAATGCAAGGCGGCTTATGTGAACAACAAACTAGTGAGCTTGGATTATAAGTTAAAAAATGCTGATATTGTGAAGATAATTACAGCTGAGAATCAAAAACCTAAGAGAAGCTGGCTTAATATGGTTGTAACTGAAAAAGCAAAACAGCAAATAAGAAAATTGTTGGCTATAAAAAGAAGAAAAAAAATCGGAAAAAAGAAGGAAATTGTTGAAATTAGGGATAATAAAAATGTAAAGATAGCTAAGTGTTGTTTGCCTTTACCAGGTGACGAGGTTGTTGCATATAAATCAAAGAAAAGAAAGTTAATAATTCACAAAAAAAATTGTATAAATATTGAGAAACTTCCAAAAGAGAGATTGATAAATATTGACTGGAAGGCTAAAGGGTTTTTTATATCTGAAGTAAAAGTTGAAGGTGAAATGGCAGCAATTTCAAATATTTTAAAAATAATAACTGAAAACGGTAACAGGTTGAAGGGAACGCATATAAGGAATTTAGAAGATAGGTGTATGGCGATATTCACATTAGCCACAAAAGATAAGAATTCATTGGAAAATACTATAGAAGAAATAAGGAAGATTCCCGGGATTATATCTGTAGAAAGAGCTTAGAAAAGATTTTTATAGTGTTTATTTTTTATTTTTTCATGGAAAGAGTTCCGAGTGGCATAAAGGGTTTGGATGAATTAATAGAGGGGGGATTCCCAAAAAGAAGATCAATATTAATTACTGGTGCTTGCGGAACTGGAAAAACAATTTTTTGTATGCAGTATATTTATAATGGAGCAAAAGTTTACAAAGAACCAGGGGTTTTTGTTTCTCTCGATGCGAGTCCAGATATTTTAAGAGAGGATATGGAAACTTTGGGATGGGATATTAAAAAGTTGGAAGATGAAGGATTAATAAGAATTGTTGATGGAAATGTTGCGAGATTAACAACAGCTACTGAAGAGCAACTATTTTCTTTGCCATCTGAATTTGATTTGGAGAAGTTATTAATAGAAATTGTTAGAAACGTAAAGCAGATAGGTGCAAAAAGGGTTGCAATAGATTCTTTACCTGGTTTAGGCCTTAACTTTTCAACAATGTATCAGGTAAGAACTAATATTCTGAAATTAGATTATCTATTAAGAAGATATGGAGTAACAACATTATTTACTTCCGAAATTTATGAAGGAGAATCAAGATTAGGCAGATATGGTGTGGAGGAATTTATTACGGATGGTGTAATTATTTTATATTTAGTAGGTTTAGGAATAGAGCATAATAGAGGCATACAAATAAGAAAGATGAGGGGCACAAAACATGTAGAAGATTTAATGCCGATGAGAATAGGAAAAAATGGAATTGAAATACTTAAGAAGAAGTTATAAGCTCATTAAGCCTTTTAATAACTTTTTCCTTACCTAAAGTAAAAATTAGCGTTGCTAATTTTGGCCCATAATCCTTAGCAATTAATGCATTATAGAAAACTTTGAAGAATTTTTTAGAATCTATATTAAATTTTTTCTTTATTTCAAAAAGCTCTTTTTGTAAGGAGTCTATGCTATTAGCCTCTTGAATTAGTTTGACAGCAGCTTTAATAGCTTTAATCTCATTATCATTCAATTTTATCTTTGGAGGAGTTTCTACAAACTTAATCTTCAATCTTTCAGGAGCATATTTATTTATCCAATATTTTGCTCTCTTGCATTTCTCAATAATTTCATTTTCTTCCTCTTTTGTAAGATCCGAGGGGATCATTTTTAAGGTTATTAAAATTTTTGGAATTTCCTCCAAATTTTTAAATTGCACTAGTTGTATTAATGTGCTAAATGGTGCTTGGCAAAGCCTTTTCCTTTCCTTTAATATACTTAGCCTATACGCTCTTTTATAGAGGGTTTCGATCTTTTCATTTTCAGCTCTTTCAGCATTAAAATATATTCTCTCAGCCCTCTCAAATCTTTCGTAAAGCAGTAAAAAGTTTTGATGATCTAAGCTTAAATCTATTGCTGTTTGCGGCCTATAAATAAAATTTAAAAATCTAAAAAGTTCCGCAGAGCCGACTTTAAGCCATTCTTCTAAACTAATAATATTTCCTACCGAGCCAGCCATCTTTTTTCCACTAACCTGTACGAATTCTGTTGGAACTCCTAGAGGGTGCTCTTTATAATTAAAAATTTCTTTCAAAAAAGCTCTTGAAACTTCTACGCTGCCTCCTGCTGCAAAATGATCTTTGCCACCGGATTCAAAATCAACCTTGTAATAATGCCAATGCGCTGCCCAATGCACGCGCCAATGCAGTTTTGCGTTTCCATTATAGGGGCTTATTATTGCCTCATATTTGCAATTAGGATTTTTACATATGAATGAAACTTTTTCCTCTTCAGAAAACCATTCTTTTGCTTCGGTAGTGAGTTTTTTACATTTAGGGCATAAAATCTGTATCGGAAGGAAATTTTCCGGCTTATTTGCATTGGCAATTTTATTCCATATATGGACTATTTTTTTAGAATTGTCCAAAGCTAATTTTATTGCATAGTTGAATTTTCCATCCTTATAAGTTTCATATGCTGAGATGAAATTTACTTTTATGCCATACTTGGGCAAAAATTCTTTTACATTGCTTACAAAAGCATCTGCCCATGTTTTAAATCCTGGCAGGGGGCTTTTTGCTAAAGCGCAAGGATATCCTAAATATCCATCATATTCCTCTTTAGCAATATTTAAGCCTGAAGGAATTTTTCTTATCACATCAAAGTCGTCAATTATAAAATTTTGGATGCATTTTTTGTTATAGCTTTCTAAAGCATGTCTTACTGCATAAGGAGTGAATATTTCAGATCTTGCATTGCCTATATGGAAGAAGCCGCTTGGAGTCCACATTCCGTGAAATATATACATTTCTTTATTTCTCTTTAGCAATTCTTTTGCTATTTTATCAGCCCATCCTAAAGAGGGTTGCTGCATTAAAAGTTGAAATATAAAAAAGAATTAAAGGGTTTTTAGAAGAAATTATTTATGAGAATTGAAAAAAATAAATATTATTTGAATATTGCAAAGGCTGTTGCGTTAAGGTCTTGTTGTATACGCAGAAAAATTGGCGCAATAATAGTTGTTAATGATGTTATTGTTAGTACTGGCTATAATGGTCCTGCAAGAGGTGTCATTCATTGTTATGAGGTTGGTTGTTTGAAAGACTTAAAAGATCTGCCAAGCTATGGTGGCTATGACTACTGTATTGCTGTACATGCTGAAGAAAATGCAGTAGTAAATGCTGCAAGACATGGAAGTAAAATATTAGGCGGCACACTTTACTTATATGCTATTGATGATAAAGGCAATACTTTAGATGTTTATCCGTGTAAAAGATGTAGAAGGATTTTAATAAATGCTGGAATTGAAAAGGTTGTGAGTTTGAAGAATGGTGAAATTGTAACTTATAATGTTAAGGATTGGGTAAAAGAAGATTCTGAGGAATATAAGAAAAATGTTGAGATGACTAAGAATGCAGAAAAAAAGAAGAATGAAGAGGGTTAGCATACTAAAGCGAATTAAAGAAGAAAGAAAGCATTATAGAATTTTAGATATAGTTGCTGATATTAGAGAAAAAAAGATAATTATTCCTCAACTATTTGATGAATTTAAAAATATTTCATCCAAGCTTAGAAGATTAAAAGTTGAGAAGATTAGGAAGATTGATTTTGTTAGACTTTGCATTTATACATGGTATGCTGCTGAATTATTAGAATTTGTTGCAAAGAAGAATAGAGAAGAGTATGTAAGAGAAATTTTGAAAAATATCCCTTTATTTGAAAAGATGAGAAAAGCAACAAAAGGAAGATATAATTTTTTTGCAGAACTTGGCATTGCTTCTGCAGTCTTGGCATTAGGAAAATTAGGTAGGATTGAAGAAATGTTAAAATTGTGTGAAGACTATAAAGGAATGCTAATAGTAAAAGCATTTGCCAAAAGCTTGAGGTATAATCTAAAACCTGCAAGAAATGTTGTAAAAGGCATTTTAGAAAGATTGGAAAGGGAAAAAGGATTGGAAAGGGTTAATGTTGAGGTCTGGGCTATAATATTTTATGGTTTTGCATTGCGCAGTAGTGCAAAACTTTCCAAAGAAGATAAAGGAATTTTAGAAAGACTAAAAAAGACTATTTACAGGCGTGAAGCTGAAATGGTAGAGAGAATAATTAAAAATAAATTTTCTGAAAGAGAGAAGGAGTTCTGGGATTATTTCTTTCTCTTACATTATGGAGAATTCTAAATTTTGGGCCCGGCGGGATTTGAAAAGCCTTTTTTAGAAAAAGCCTTGGGAAAAAAGTACAAATCTCTGCCGAGAGCACTCCGCAAGGGAGTGCTTGGGCCCGGCGGGATTTGAACCCGCGACACCTTGGTTAAAAGCCAAGTGCTCTGCCAGGCTGAGCTACGGGCCCTTAAATAGGAAAGGTTAGCCAAAATTTAAAATCCTTACTTAAGCTGTGCTAATATCTTTTTGCAGAGAGGTTGCATAAATTTGATTTTTATGCAACTCAAGTTGCATACATTTTTAAATAGTGTGCAAGTTGCTGTTTTGATATAAAGTCATGGAATTTCTTTAAAGCCGCAATATTTATGCAGTATCTTTGGCATTTTTATGCTGCCATCTTCTTGCTGGAAGTTTTCAAGTATTGCAACAATTGCTCTTGTTGTTGCAACGCATGTGCTATTTAAAGTATGTACTGATTTTTTTATTCCATTTTTAAGTTTATATCTTATTTTTAGCCTGTTTGCCTGATAGTCTGTACAGTTGCTGCAGCTTGCAATTTCCATATATTTTTTGGCTGATGGAATCCAAGCTTCTAAGTCATATTTTCTTGAGGCTACTATGCCTATGTCTCCTGTGCAAACTTCTACCTGCCTGAATGGAATTTCTAAGCTTGAAAAAAATTCTATTGTATTATTTATTAGTTCATCAAAAAATTTCCAACTTTCTTCCTGTTTGCAAAGAATTATTTGTTCTATTTTGTTAAATTGGTGCACGCGCCAAATTCCTTTTTCTTGTTTTATATGCGTTCCAGCTTCCTTACGGAAATTTACACTAAAGGCAGAATATTTTATTGGTAGCTCTTCCTCATTAAAAATTTCATTTGAATGCATAGCTATAAGAGGATGCTCAGAAGTTGCAATAAGATATAAATCCTCATTTTCAACCTTATACATTACATTTTCGAAATCCTCTAAAGAGGTAACCCCTTCATAATGAAAACGGTTCATTAAATGAGGGGGTATCAAAAAAGTAAACCCCCTTTCATTTAGAAAATCTATGGCATATTTGCATAAGGCTAAATCCAATAATGCAAGTTTTCCTTTTAGAAAATAAAATCTAGATTGTGAAATTTTTGCAGCTCTTTCTAAATCAACAAGATTGAGATTTTTTATTATCTCAACATGGCTTAACGGCTTGAAGAAAAATTTTGGTTTTTTTCCGAATTCCTTAATGACTTTGTTGTCAGCATCGCTTTTACCAAAAGGCACATCTTTATGAAGTAGGTTAGGAATTTGGAGTAATAAATTTCTTCTTTCTAATGAAATCCCTCTAAGCTTTAATTCTAGCTCTTTAATTTTTTTATCCAAATTTTTTGCTTTTTTTGAAAGCTCTGAAAATTTTTTTCTATCTCTTAAAAAAGTTGTTATTTCTTTAGAGAGTTTATTTCTTTCATGCCTTAGATTTTGGATTTTATTTAAAAGTTCTAAGTAGGTTTTATCAATATCTAAAAATTTGTGAAATTTTCTTATTATTTCCGGATCCTGCCTTTTTTTTAGGTTTTCTTCAACAGCAAGGGGGTTTTCTCTTATTGTTTTTATATCCAGCATTTAAGATTTTGCAAAGAAATGTTTTATTTTTTATTGTATAAGTGAGAGGGGCCCCCTCAGTTCCGGTATTATTAAGATAAGAATTAAATTGGTTGGTAAATTTTATTTTATATGAAGGTAGTTGTCTTGAGATATGGACATAGGCTGTTGAGGGATGAAAGAGTAACTAGTCATGCGGCTTTAGTTGCAAGAGCATTTTGCGCTGAAAAAATGATCTATACTTATGATAGGGATGAATCTTTGGAGAAGAGTATTGAAGGAATTTGCAAAGAATGGGGAGGGGACTTTAAAATTGAATTTGAGAAAGATTGGAAGAAGGTGATTAATAGGTATAAAGATTTTTGTAAAGTGCACCTAACAATGTACGGTTTGCCGTTAAATAAAGTTTTTAATGAAATCAAGGAGAAGAGTAAAATATTGGTTATTATCGGAAGCCAGAAGGTTCCTGCTGAAATATATCAAGCTGCAGATTATAATGTTAGCGTTACTTTGCAGCCACATTCGGAAATAGCGGCCCTGGCTGTTTTCCTGTATAAATTGTTTGGAGACTCAATTTTTGAGAAAGAATTTGAGAATGCAAAGAGGAAAATTGTGCCAATGGCTCATGGTAAAAAAGTTTTGCACTTGGTTTAAAAATTTTTTTGGGTTATTGTAAGGTATGGCTAAAAAAAATTTAACGTCTTTAAAGATTGTTAGAGATTATTTATATAAATTAGGAGGAGATGACGCAATAAAACTTGTTGATATAGTTCTTAAGAAGAAATATGCAACGGATGAGGAAATTAATAAGAAATTGAGCCATTTGAGAATAACCGAGGTCAGGGCTTTGTTAAATAGGTTACATTTCTACGGAATTACTTATTATTCTAAAAAAAAGGATATGAGGTCTGGGTGGTATTCTTATACTTGGAGGATAAGATCCAACAGAATTGCTGAATTGATACTTGCTGAATGTAATGAAAAGATTAATAAGCTAAAGGCTAAATTAGAATTGGAAGCTGATAGGGGTTTATTTGTGTGTAAGAATAAGTGTGATATGGTGCCTTTTGAAATTGCAGCTGAATACCGCTTCAGATGTCCTGTTTGCGGTGAGGCGATGAATGTAATTGATAGTAAAAAGAGAGGGCAAGAGATAAATAAAGAGTTAAAAAGAATAGAGAAAGAAGTTAATACACTTAAAAAATTATCACAAAATCTTGGACAAAACTAAATTTCAGCAATAATTTCAAAAATATTAGAAAATTTAACTTAAAATGCTTAAAAAGTTTGAAAAATTGAAAATAAAGTTAGAATAAATTAAAAATATTATGATAGGTAATATTTAAGAAGCAGGGTAGGGCAGCCAGGAGTGCCCGCCGGGCTCATAAGAGGTGATCGAGGTGCTAACTAAAAAAGAGGGTCTGATCCTCTACTGGTGTGAGGGAGACAAATATACTAGCAAAGGCCGATATAAGGTGGCAGTAACTTCTGCAGACCCTCAACTCCTTCAACTATTCGTTAAGTGGCTAGAAAGATACTATAATACCCCTATTGAGGAGATGAAAGCAAGAGTCCAAATTTGGGACCAAAGCAAAGAGATGTTAGCTATAGAATGGTGGTCAAAGCAAATCGGAATACCTGTTAGGAATTTCATAAAATCTAATATAAAACAGGTAGGTGGTAGAAAAAAGAAGCATAAATTTGGTATTTGTAGAGTATATATTGATTCAAAAGATGTATTATTTAGAATCTTAGATGATATTCAAAAAGAATTCGGCGCCTCGATCCTCTTCTGAGGAACCCGGAGGTCGGAGGTTCAAATCCTCCCCCTGCTATTCTAATTTTAAAAGCATATTTATCTTAGAATTTTAGCGATTAGAAGATTAGTTACATGTGTTATGTAGAAGTTGATTAATTTTAAACTAACTTACTAACATTGATTACTTCTACATAACTCAACCCATTTTTACCATATCTCACATTTGACATTATTCCTATAATATCTAAAAATTTCAATAAAACAGCCAAAAACTAACCCTCACAAATTAAAAGATATAACAAAATCTTCAATAATGTATTTTTTAGCATATTATTTGATCTCTCACTTTCTGCAATATTATTAATTTGTGGTAATTACCATCATAACATCTCATTACAAGTAATGAACGTAAATATTTAAAGTAATTATGGTCATTACAGTAATTATGTTAGAACTTTTCCAAAAGATTGTTATGTTGTCTGTAATAAAGAAGACTTTTAAGAAAATACTGTCTTTTGTTTCTAAAAAGAAGAAAAGTGAGAGTACAAGTTATACCACTACTACAATTTATCACAAAGAGCAGCCGAAAGAAGAGTATATTATTAAAAGTATTTGGGATTTTATTCAACTTTTGCCCAATA
>CAYLVV010000001.1:11595-22184 GCA_964387215.1 uncultured archaeon | reverse complement strand
AAATTTGAGTTAAAAGAATTGGAACACAAGAGTTTTATTTCCGGGAGAGCTGCAAAAATAATTATTAATAATGAGGAAGGAGGCATTATAGGAGAAATTCATCCTAGGGTTCTGGAAAATTTTAAAATAGAAAATCCGGTAGCAATACTGGAACTTCTTTTAAGTAATATTTAAAAAAGTTAACAATTGTTAATTTTTTAATGCACAAGTGTGAAAAGGTATATTGGATTTTAATGCCTGCTGTAAAAAGAGAATTAGCAAAGATTTTAGTAAAGAAATATAAAATTAAGGCTAAAGATGCTGCAGAAATGTTAAATGTTACAAAAGCCGCAGTTTCGCAGTATTTGCAAAAAAAGAGGGGTAGAAAGAAATTGTCCAAAGATGCAAAGAAGATTTTGGATAATGCCGCAAAAAATTTAATAAAAAGCGCTAAAAGAGAAAGAGAAGGCATCCTAAATAAAACTTTATGCAAAATTTGTAAGGAGGTATTTAGATGAAGGTTTATTTGGATAATGCCGCAACCACTAAGTTGGATAAAAGAGTATTAGAAGCAATGATGCCGTTCTTAAAGGAAAAATATGGAAATGCTTCAAGCATTCACTCTTTAGGTAAGGAAGCAAGAGAAGCGGTTGAAAATGCAAGGAAAAAAATTGCTAAAAAATTAAATTGCAAGGCTGAAGAAGTGGTTTTTACTTCTGGAGGAACGGAAGCAAATAATTTTACATTAAAAGGAATTGCAATAGCTAATAGGCAAAAAGGCAAGCATATTATTGTTTCAAAAATTGAACATCCCTGTATTTTAGAAACCGCAAAATTTCTTGCTAAAGAAGGATTTGATGTTAGTTATTTAAATGTAAATAAAGAGGGCATAGTAAAGCTTGAAGAATTGGAGGAAATTATTAGAAAGGATACTATATTGGTAAGTATAATGCATGCAAATAACGAGATCGGCACAATACAGCCAATAAAAGAAGTTGCTAAATTATGCAAGGAAAAAGGAATTTATTTTCATACGGATGCGTGCCAAAGCTTTACTAAAGAGGAACTAAATATGAAAAAATTTGGTGTGGATTTAGTCACAATAAATGCGCATAAAATCCACGGCCCAAAAGGAGTTGGCGCACTAGTAATAAAAGAAAATGTCAAAATTGAACCTTTGCTGCATGGTGGCGGTCATGAGTTAGGTAAGAGGAGCGGAACCTATAATGTGCCAAGTATTGTTGGTTTTGGAAAAGCTGTTGAGATTGCAAATGATGCAGAGAATGAAAGAATAAGAAAACTGAGAGATTTATTAATTGAAAGAGTATTGGATGAAATCGAAGACGTGAAGCTTAACGGCAGCAGAGAAAAGAGATTGTGCAACAATGCCAATTTTGCTTTCGCGCATATTGAAAGTGAATCTCTGTTATTTAGATTGGATTCTAAAGGCGTATATTGTTCTGCGGCATCCGCATGTGCTTCAGAGAGGCTAAAAGCAAGCCATGTGTTAATTGCAATAGGTTTAAGTGATGAGTATATACATGGTAGCTTAAGAATGACTTTAGGAAGATATAATACTAAGGAAGAAATAGAATATGCAGTAGAGTGCTTAAAGCAGGAAGTTTCTGCATTAAGAAAAATTTCTAAGGTGTTAGGATGTATGGGAAAAAAGTAATGGAATATTTTATGAATCCAAAGCATGTAGGAGTAATAGAAAATGCGGATGCAATAGGAGAGGTTGGAAATATTTATTGCGGAGATAAAATGTGGTTATATCTAAAAATTGAAGAGGTAAAAGATAAAAAAATTATAAAGAATGTTAGATTTAAAACTCTCGGATGCGTAGCTGCAATTGCAAGCAGTGAAGCTTTAGCAAGGGTTGTAGAGGGAAAAACAATTAATGAAGCCTTAGAAATAAAGGATGAAGATATTTTGAAAGAATTGGGAAGTTTGCCAGATGCAAAAATTCATTGTTCATTATTAGCTATAAATGCTCTTAAGGAAGCAATTTATAATTACTTTAAAAAGAATAATATAGAAATTCCCGAAGAATTGGAAAATCATCATAAAAAGATATTAAAAATGCTGGAGAAAGCTGAAGAAAGGAGAAGGGAATTGGAAAAAAATTAGGAAGTGTTGATTTTTTCATAGTACTGTTTTAAAAAAGCGTAGTCTCTGGACAAAAATCTTTTTAGCGGCAAATTGAATTCTTCCGCAAGTTTTAATGCTAAACTCTCTGGTTTAAATCTGGATTTTAAGAATTTTGGAAACTGCATTTTAAGCCATCCTTCTTTGGCTTTTGTCTTTGCTAAAGCTACACCGCAAGTAGTAAATTCATAGCTATAGCGTAAAAAAGTATAATATTGTCTTTTGAAGATTCTTCCATCATAAATATCTGCTCTACTAAGCATATCAAAACTCTTTTGCAAATCCTCATTATAATAAGCATTTGGTATATTTTCTTCAACCCAATATTTTAATAGTTCATAATCTATATCTACCGAATTTCTAAGAATTCTTATTTCTTCTAAATTTTTTGTTTTAAATATCTTATTTAGCAGCAAAAAAATTTTTTGCTCTCTTTCTCTATAATCTAGTGATGAAATATCCTCTAAAGTTAGTTTTTTATTTAAAGCTGTAGCAGTTTGTAAATCCAATAATAAAGCCCTAATGTCTGAATTGCACAATTCTGCCAATTTTGAAATAGAAACTATATCATAATCAATATTTTCAGCATCACAAATTTTTTTCAAAAAAGAAGCTATTACACTCTTTGAGATTTTTTTAAATTCAAGCGGTATTGTTAATTTTTGTAGATTGGCAAGAGATTTATTTTTAAAATAAATTTTGTTTGCTGTAAAAATAATTGGGTTATTTGAATTTTGAATTAATTTTCCCAAATCCGCTAAAAAGCCTCTATCTGTTCTGCTTAAAGCATCTATTTCGTCTATTAAAATTAATTTTCTTCCGAATAAACCAACATTGGAAACTGCAGGAAGCAAAAATTCCTGCATACATTGTTTATTTCTAATATCGGAAGCATTGAGTTCAATAACCTGCCAATTATTTTCTTTAGCAATAACATACGCTAAGGAAGTTTTTCCAATTCCCGGAGGTCCAAAAAAGAGCAATGGTTTTTGTTTTTGGTTTTTTTGCCATTTTGATGCCCACTCTTTAACAAAAGAGACAATTTTTTCATTGCCTATAAATTCTGAAAATTTTTTTGGTTTATATTTTTCGGTTAGGAACATTAAGAAATTAGAGTGTGGAAAGTTTAAAAGAAGTTTTTTATGGAATGGATTATGCAGATAGGTATTGCAGGCTTTACTAATGTTGGAAAAACAACATTTTTTAGTGCAGCAACATTAGCTGAGGCTGAAATAAGTGATAGGCCCTTTACAACAATAAAGCCAAATATAGGCTTAAGTTATGTGACAAGGAAATGTGTTTGTAATGAATTGGGAGTAAAATGCAATCCTATAAAAGGGAATTTATGTATTAAGGGCATTAGATTCATTCCGATTAAGCTTATAGATGTTGCAGGTTTGATACCTGATGCTCATAAAGGCAAAGGCTTAGGAAACCAATTTTTAAGCGATTTGATGCAGGCTGATGCAATAATTTTAGTTATTGATATTTCGGGAACAACAAATTATGAAGGTTTTCATCAGCAGCAAAGGGATGTAAGCAAAGATATTGAACTTCTGGAAAAAGAAATCGATTTTTGGATTAAAGGCATCTTAGAAAAGCATAAACAGAAATTGAGAAAGTTTGACTTTGAAAATAAATTGGCTTTTGGGATTTCTAAAATTTTGAGCGGTTTAAAAATAAAAGAGGAAATTATAAACAAAGCATTAGAAGAAGTTAATGAAAAATTTGACAATTGGAGTGAAACTGAATTATTAGCTTTTGCATCTAAGATTAGGGAATTTGGAAAACCCATGCTTATTGCTGCAAATAAAATAGACATGCCAGATGCTGAAAAAAATTTGCAGATATTGAAAGAGAAATATCCTGATAAAATAATAGTGCCGTGTTGCGCTGAGGCTGAATTAGCTTTAAGAAGAGCCTCAAAATCTGGATTAATAAGGTATATTCCAGGCAGTAATAACTTTGAAATTTTAAAAGGGTTAGATGAAAAGAAGAAAAAGGCGCTGGAATTTATTAAGGATAAAATTCTTTTGAAATATGGAAGCACTGGAATTCAGCAGGCTATCAACAAAGCAGTATTTGAGTTATTAAATTACATTGTTGTTTATCCTGTTGAAGATATAAATAAACTTTCTGATTCAAAAGGAAATGTACTGCCTGAAGCAGTATTATTAGAAAAAAATGCAACTCCTTTAGATTTGGCTGAAAAAATCCATTCATCATTAGCTGAAAATTTTATTGCTGCAATTGATGCAAGAACAAAAAAGAAGATTTCAAAAGATACAAAACTGAAAATGGATGATATTATTAAAATAGTTGCAAAAGGTTAGATACTTGATTTAAAACTCTGTATAATGAGTTCTTTATCTAGCTGCAATTTTATTATTCTAGTTTTTCCTCTACCAACTTTTTCTTCAAGACTCACGAGCTTTAATTTTTCTAATCTTTGTAATAACATCCTAATACGTCTTTCACCTAAGCTTGAAAGTTTATGGAATTCTTCATAAAGTTTTCCTGAATTTAAGCAGCCATTATTTTTTGCAAGAATATAAAGCAATATTTTTTCATTTTCTTCCAAACCAAATAAATATTTTCTTGCGGGGTTTTTTTCCATTTTTGAGAGCGCCTCTTTTACATGCTTTACACTCAATTTCTCTCCTTTCCTATCTGCGATTCTACCAGCTTTGAGAAGTGCTTCTAAAGCCAATCTGCAATCTCCTTTATGCTTTGCAGCATATGCGGCAACTAAAGCTATAGCTTCCTTTTGCACATAACCTTTTAGGAAGGCTTTTTCAGCACGTTGCCGCAAAATATCTTTTAGCTGTTGTGGATTATATGGCTCGAAATGTAAATATTCCGCTGCCAAAGAACTTATGATGCGTGGTTCTAAATATAAATCAAAAGTTGGATTATTTGTTATTAGTGTTATTCCCAAAATTTTTCCAACGGCATCCTGTAGCCTAACAATATCGTAAAGAATGTTAGTAGAATTTTTATAGATGAGTTGATCTGCTTCATCAAAGATAATTATTGGCACTTTATCACTTTTGGAAAATACCTCTTTTAATTCAGTATATGCCTCATCAATGCTTATTCCTCTTCTTGGCAAAGGATTTTGGAATTTAGAATTAATAAAGGTTAGAATTCCCAATCTTGTAGAGTTCTCAAAGCAGTTAATATAAATAGGTAGAATTCTTTGAAAGGTTGAAGAAAATTCCCTAACAACAAATTTAATGCAAGCAGTTTTTCCTATTCCAGAGGGGCCCATAATTATAAGATTTGTTGGTTTTTTTCCTTTTGCTGCAGGCTTAAAAGCATCCGCAATACTGTTAATTTCATTATCCCTATGAGGAAGCCTTTCAGGCAAATAATCTATATAAAGAAACCTTTCATCCTTAAATATGCTCTCCATAAAAAAAGAAAAATAAAAAAGAAAATAAATAGCTTTTCTTTTTTAGCCAATAGTGGAAATTTACTTCAAAGCTATTTTTAAATAATAAAACTCAGCTGGAATTATGGATTCCCTTAGCCCCCTCTATTTAGAGAGCGTAAAATATTTAGAGAAGAAAGGGAAAATTCAAGTAACATTTAGCAATGAGAAAGAGAAATTTTGCTATGTAGAAGATTTTTTACCATATATAATTGCGGATAGTGAAATTTTAAAGAGGGAGATTGCTGAATTTTTGGAGGAAAAATTCAGCATTAAAATTTTGGGAAATAAAATTTATGCAAGAAAATTCTCCGAGTTAATTAAAGTCGGAAATCTGATTACAAAAATGTTTTCAAAGCAGCCATTGCTTATAGAAGCGGAAAGGCAATTTTTGATTAATAAAAACTGGAGCTATTTTGAAGAATTCAATAAAGATTTAGAACCGCAAAAGAAATTTTTTTATAATGGTGAGTTAGATAGTAAAATTGTTACAACAAGCTTTATGTTGAAAACAGACATCAAAAATGCTTCTAGAATTGCAGAGAATGAATTTTTAATTATGGAAACTTTCCTTGAAAATGAGTTTTTTAAAAACGGATTTGGATTATGCAATATTCAGCAAGGTATTCCGATATATAATATGAGATTTTGGAATAAAGAATTGTATTCTAAAATTAAAAATGAAAATTTAAGCCCGGATGTTATTTGTTGTAGCTGCTGTAAAAGTAATGTTGTAAGTAAAAGCAGTATTGCAACAGTAGAGATATTGAAAGAATGCTGCTACGTAATTGATCCGCATTCACATAGTTTTGCTAAAAAATTTCATTTCAGTAATAAAAACCAAAAATCAAGGCTAAAGATGAGAAGAGATTTTTGGCTAAAGAAATTTCCATTAGGACCTTTTGAAAAGGGGGAAAAAGTTAAGTTATTGTTAGGGGATGCTTTAAAATTAGAAAAAGAAGGTAATGGAAGAATTGTAAATATTGAGAAGATTTGGTTTTGCAAAAAGAAGGAAGGGATTTTAGTTAAAATTTTAAAAGAGCTAATGTTAAAAAGAAAGGAGTTAATTAAAGAAAGAAAACTTATGAAAAGCATAAGTATAAATAAAGCCGGAGTTTTTTGCGAGAATTTATTGCAAAAAAACGAGAAATATTTAATGCTAAACGGAATAATAAATTTTATAGATAGGATAATATTTTTGCTCCCGCTGCACATATGCTGCAAAGACTCAAAATTTTACAATGAAACTATTGCTTATGAGCTTGGATTATGAATAAAGAAATTTAAAGAGCTTAAGAAGTAGCTTTTTAATTCTTTTTCTTTAAAAATTGATTATTCTCCTTTTGAAAGGTGAGCTAAAAATGTGGTTTTTAAGGCTAACAAGGTTTGAGAGAACTAGGCTTATTAGCGCAAGGGCAATGCAAATTGCATTAGGTGCTCCACCGTTGGTAAAGGTCTCTCCGGATGATACTCCTTATGATATTGCGAAGAAGGAATTTGAGGAAAAAGTATTGCCTTTGAGCGTTATAAGAGTATTTCCAAACGGAAAAAGGGTTTTTCTAGAGGTTGGTGAAAATGGGCAGAGCAGTACCAAAATTGATTAAAAGACGCGCACACCAACTTCTTTCTCTTATGAAAGATAAATTTTCAGATAATTTTGAACATAATAAGAAAGTTTTGGATGAGGTTTTGAGTAAAATGCCTACCGAAATTAGCAACCATGATAAAAATCTAATGGCTGGTTATATTACAAGATTACTTGATAAACATTAAGGTTCTATCTGCTGTAATATTGGCTTAGAAACTCCGCCTATGTTTTTATCCCTCTCCAAGAAATATAATGAAGCTGTAGCTGCTTTTTCAAGCTCTTTATCATGGGTAATAACAAAAATTTGGTCTACTAAAGAAGGTAAATGCTCTCTAAGCATTTCTGCAAATGTTTTTACTGCTGTTGAATCTAAGTTATGTGTTGGTTCATCTAAGATTAACCAGCTTAAGTGTTTGGTTAGTACTAAAGATAATGCAATTCTTAATGTTAGTGCTGCAGCACTTCTTTCTCCGCCGCTTAATAATCCTTCAGCTCTAAACCACTTACCATAATTATCTTTAACCAAAATTTCGTAATCTCCATTCACTATTTCTATTTTTGCTGAAATTAAATCTTCATAAGGGTATAGTTTATTCCAAATTGCTGCCATAGCAAGGTTTATATTATCTATAAGATATTTTCTAAGTTGCAATTGGGTATATTTTATTACATTTGTAAATATTTGTAGTTCCTCTAAAATTTTTCTTCCCTCTGAAATTTTACTTTCTGCATCAATAATTTCATTTTTTGTTTTTTCTAATGCAGAAATTGTTTTTTTGGTTTGTTCAATTAGTTCTTTCTGAAGTTTTAATTCAGTATTTAAGTTATTAATTTTATTTTTGATCTCATTTATTTTTTCTTTTAAATTTTCAAATTCTTCTTTGGAGAAATTTAATGATTTCAATTTTTCTTCTAAATCCTTTATTTCTTTATTCAGCTTTTCATTTTCTGAAATTTTTCCAAGCATTATTTCCGCATTCATTAATTGTAACTTTTTCTTTTCTAAATCTTGGAAATTTTTAAGCTCGTTTTCAACTTGTAAGATTTTTTTCTGCGCAATTTCTTTTTTATTTTCATGTTCTTTTAACTTTTCCTCAAGCTGCTTTTTAGTTTCTAAATTTTTGCTGACTGTTTGCATTTTTTGTTTCTCAAGCTCCAATCTTTGTAATTTCTGTTGAAGCTCTTTTAGGCTTTTTTCCATGTTTATTTTTTTGTTTTTTACCTCACTTATTTCTTTACTTAATTTTAGAAGTCTATCCTTATTTTCATTGATGCTATTTTGGATCTCATTTTTAAGAGCATCAATTTTTTCTTTGCTTAATGTTGTTTTGCATAACGGACATTCCGCCTCAGCTCTAGAAATAGGTTCCAAAAATTTATTTAAATCATCCAAATTTCTTTTAATTGAAGCTTCCAATGCAACTAATTCATTTATTTTATTTTCGTAATCGGAAATGTTTTTTTGCAAACTTTCAATTTGTGCTTCTAGTTTAACTTTCTCTTCATTTAATTTTTGCATTTCCTTTTCTAAATCTGCAATACTGCTAATATTTTTTGGTATTTCCAAATGCGAAATTTGGTTTTTTATAGAGGTTATGCTTTGCACTAATGCTGCAAATTCTTCCTTTTCGGAAAGAAATTTTTGTTTTAGTTTTTCCGCAATTTTAATTTTTTCGTTTAACTCCCTTTTTCTATTTTCAAATTCCTCCTGAGAAATTTTACCGACATCCCTTTCAAGCTTAGAAATCTCTTCTCTCAATTTCTCACTTTTTGCATTCAGCTGCAACAAATTTTTCTGCAAAGACTCAAATTCTGTTGCTTTCTTGCTCATTAATTCAAAACTTTCTAAATTTTTTTTAAGCTCCTCCTTAAGTGTTTTTAATTCTGCATCAATTTTTTCTATTTGCTGCAAATGATTTTTTTCCTTTTCTTTTTCTTTTTTCAAATCTTCCTCATTAAAATCTTTTTTTAAACCTTGTAACCATTTTTCTTTCTCATCTAAAATTTTTCTTAATCTATTACACAAAGTTACAGCATTGCTTCTTACTCTTTCATAAGTATTTAACTGCAAAAGTTCATCAAATTTCTCTTTTCTCTGTTTTGGAGTAAGTCTAAGAAAAAAATCCACTTGGTTTTGTTCAGTATAAATAGCTCTTGAAAATAAATCAAAATCTAAGCCTAAAATATCTTTTATTTTTTCATTAACATCTTTTGCTTTTGCTGCAATAAGCCTTTTATTTTCATAAAGTTTTGCTTCGGTGGGTTTACTTTTGTAAATCGTTCTTTCAACAGAGTATTCATTATCTTTAATTTTAAAATCTACCAAAACTTTTGCAAATTCTGCAGCATTCGGTTTTGATAGAATTAGTTCATTAATTGAAACTTTTTTACTTTGCAAAGCCGGAAATGTTCCGAATAAAGCAAAACTTATAGCATCCATTACACTGCTTTTTCCAGAGCCTATTGCACCAACTAAAATATTAGTGCCCTTTTTAAAGAAAAACTCGCTCTTAAGATGGCTTCTCCAATTTTCTAAAACAACTCTGGCTATCATAAAAGAAATTAGCTCAAAAATATTTTTATACCAAGGTCATTCCTTCTATTTCCGCATTGTCCACATTTTGCATAACTTTTAGTTTTTCAATAATTTTATTTGTAAGCTCATCTGCTTTTTCCGGCAATAAAAACATAGCCTTAACAATAAAAATTCCAAATGCTAGAGGCTCTTTCCTTATATCTTTTAATTCAGCACCCTCAAAATTTTCATTTTTAATAGAATTGATTACTTCGTCAGCACTTACATCCTCTTTAGGAGTAATTCTAACAATTAATGCCATTTTTCCCATTTTAAGGCCCCTCAAAATTGCATTCCGGACATTTATATAGCTTTGCGGAATCTCTACACGTTAGACATCTGATTATAATGCCCTTTCCGCAATTAGGACATTTAAATTTTACATAATCATTCACTACTTCTTTGTTGCAGGATGTGCATGCACGCATACAAAAGATTTTTTAGCAAGAGTTTTTAAAAGTATATTAGGCAGCTTTAAAAAGGGCCCGTAGCTTAGCCTGGATAGAGCACCTGGCTTCGGACCAGGAGATCGTGGGTTCAAATCCCACCGGGCCCAAGTATCCCCTTGCGGGATACTGGTCGGATTTGGACCGGCTCTTTTTGGTGAAGCTTTTTGTTTAAAAAGGTTCTTCAAATCCCACCGGGCCCATGCACTCCCTTGTGGAGTGCTCGGTCGGATTTGGACCGGCTCTTTTTCGCAAGCCTTTTTCTAAAAAAGGCTTTTCAGGTCCCACCGGGCCCATGCACTCCCTTGTGGAGTGCCGGTCGGATTTGGACCAAAAATCGGCATATTAAAATAAACTTTATAATTGTTTTTTATGAAATTTTAGTTGAGGGGAGGTAGCTCAGCCCGGGAGAGCAATCGG
>CAYLVV010000001.1:0-11495 GCA_964387215.1 uncultured archaeon | reverse complement strand
GTTTTTTATGAAATTTTAGTTGAGGGGAGGTAGCTCAGCCCGGGAGAGCAATCGGCTGAAGACCGATGTGTCGCGGGTTCAAATCCCGCCCTCCCCATTTCTTTTGGAGTGAAAAAATATGTTGCAAGGATATAATCTGCAGAGAGAAGAAGAGGTAAGAAAATTCTGGAAAGAGAATGGAATAATAGAAAAAGCAAGAAAGAAAAATGTTAATGCTGAAAAAAAATTCTATTTTATGGATGGTCCTCCTTATGCAACCGGGCACATTCACATGGGCACTGCAGTAAATAAAATTCTGAAAGATATTGCAATGAGATATTATAGGCTTAAAGGTTATGATGTTTTTGATAGGCCTGGTTATGATACTCATGGTTTACCAATTGAACACAAAGTTGAACAGCTTTTAGGATTTAAGAGTAAGAAGGATATTGAAGAATACGGTATAGATAAATTTATTGCAGAATGTAGAAAATTTGCTACTCAGTTTATTGATGTAATGAATGAGGAATTTAAAAATTTAGGAGTTTGGATGGATTGGGATAATCCATATTTAACATTAACTAATGAGTATATTGAGGCTATTTGGTATTCTTTCAAAAGGGCTGAAGAAAAAGGTTTATTATACTTAGGAAAATATCCTGTGCATATTTGCCCAAGATGTGAAACTGCATTAGCATATAACGAAATTGAATATACAAAGCTTGAAGATACAGCAGTCTATGTTAAATTTCCGTGTGCAGAGTTGGAAAATACCTATTTGCTGATATGGACAACTACTCCATGGACATTACCTGGAAATACAGGTGTAATGGTACATCCGGATTACGAATATTCCTTCGCAAGATTAAGTAATGGAGAAGTATGGATTATTGCAAAGGAATTATTGCCTAAATTTGCTCAAGTATTAGAGTTTGGTTATGTTGAAGAAAAGGTTGTTAAAGGTAAGGAATTAGAGGGTTTACGTTATGAGAATCCATTAAGCAAAAATTTAAATGTTCCAAAAGAGATTATTGAAAAAGGCTATAGGATTATATTAAGCAAAAAATATGTGCATCTTGAAGAAGGTACTGGTTTAGTACATTGTGCTCCAGGTCATGGTAAAGAAGACTATGACGCTGGTACAAAAGCAGAATTGCCTTTATTAACACCTGTAGCAGTAAACGGAATTCTTACAGAGGAAGCTGGAAAATATAAAGGATTAAAAGCAAGAGGGAATGCAGATAAAGAAATTGTTGAAGATTTACAAAAAGATGGTTTTTTAGTTTATAAGCATGCTGTAAAGCACGATTATCCTATATGCTGGAGATGTAAAACTCCGTTGCTTATGGTTGCGATGCCTCAATGGTTTTTTAAGGTTACACAGATAAGGGAAAATTTGCTAAAACATAATGAGGAAGTAAAATGGGTTCCCAAATGGATGAAAGAAAGAATGAAAAATTGGTTAGAGCAACTTGGAGATTGGCCAATAAGCAGGAACCGCTATTGGGGTGCACCATTACCAATATGGATTTGCGAAAAGTGCAATAAAAGAAAGGTAATTGGAAGCATTAAAGAGCTTGAGGAAAATAAAGTTGGTAAAATGCCTGAAAAGCTGGATTTACATAAGCCGTTAATTGATGAAATTAAGCTTAAATGTTCCTGTGGAGGTGAAATGAAAAGGGTTAAAGAAGTGCTTGATGTTTGGTTTGATTCAGGGGTAAGCTCTTGGGCTGCTTTAGGATTTCCAAAGGATGATAAGCTGATGAAAAAATTTTGGCCTGCTGACCTTAATATTGAGGGTGCTGACCAATTCCGCGGCTGGTGGAATTCTCAGCTCATCTGTAGTGAAATTTGTTTTGGCAAAAAACCATTTGAAGCAATATTAGTTCACGGATTAGTTTTAGCTTTAAGTAAAAAGAAAATGGGTTTAAAAGAGAAGATGTCAAAAAGCAAAGGGAATTTTGTTACACCGCAAGAAATAATTGAAAATTATAATAGAGATTATTTGAGGTATTTTGTAGCTGCAAACAGCAAAGGTACAGATTTAGTGTTTGATTGGAATTATTTTGAGAAGTTAAGAAAATATTTTGTGGTATTTTTTAATTCATTAAATTTTATGAAATTATATTTAGATATTGAGCTTGAGAATAAAATTGATAAAGAAATATTGAAGAATGCTAAGATAGAGGATTTGTGGATTTTAAGTGAAGTAAATTCTTTACTTAAAGAGGCAAATTTTTATTATAGGGAATATTTGTTCCATAAGGTTATTGCAAAGGTTGAAGAATTTGTAATGAGGAAATTGAGTCATATTTATATTAAGCTTATAAGGAACAGGGTAAATGAGGAAAAGAAATTGTTGCAGAAAGTATGCGGTTATATAAGCTTTAAATTGCTCCAAACCTTAGCACCAATAATTCCTCACACAACAGAGCATATTTATTTACAACTTAAAAAAGATGAAATGGAAGAATCAATACATTTATGCAATATTGCTGACGAAGAAAAAGAATTAATAAATGAAGGATTAAACAAAAAAATGAAAATTGCGGAAGAGATAATAAGTGAGGTTCTTGCAAAGAGGGAAAATAAAAATTTAAAGTTAAGGTGGATATTGAAAAAACTTTATATTGCAAATAATGAACTAAAAGAATTTGCAGAAATTTTCAAAAAAATGTGCAATGTAAAGGAAGTAATATTTGAAAAGATTGAGGAAAAAGAGGGTATTGAAAAAGTGGCTGAAAATGTTTGGCTAGATGTAAGCTATGATGAGGAACTGCAGGATGAATGGGAATTAAGAGAATTAATAAGAAGAATTCAGGCATTAAGGAAAAAGAAAGGATACAACCCTTTAGAAAAAATAACAATTAAAGTGTTTTGTGAAAATGGAGAATTTTTAGAAAAATTCAAAGAAGCACTAGAAAAAGAAACCAATAGCAATATAAATATAGAAAAGAATGAAGGTGAAAAATTTAAGTTAATAAAGAGGGAATTTTTAGTTAGTGTTTAAATATGGTTGTGAAAAGAATGCATGTAATTGTAAGCGGTATTGTGCAGGGTGTCTTCTTTAGGGCACATACAGAGGAATGGGCTACGCAGCTAAGCATTAAAGGATTTGTAAGAAATACTGAAGATGGCTACGTTGAAATTGTTGCGGAAGGTGAGGAAGAGAATTTAAAGAAATTATTGGAAAGAGTTAAGATAGGTCCTCCTGCTGCAAAGGTTGAAAGTGTGAAAGTTGAATGGCAAAAGGCAAAAAATGAGTTTAAAGATTTTAGAATAAGGTATTTTTAATGAGCGCAAAAATTTTAGATCTCAATGGAAAATTTAGGATGGAAGATTTATCTAATGTAGGCTTTCAGGCTACAGAATTAGGAAATGCCTATAAGTTACTATGTAAAATGATTTCTGAAAAACCAGAGTGCAAAATTTTTCTTACTTTTACTGCAAATATGGTTGCTAGCGGCATAAGAGGTTGCATAACCAAATTATGCAGTAAAAAATTTGCGGATGTTGTAATAACAACTGCAGGAGCATTAGAGCATGATTTCATTAAATGTTATGCAGATTATGAACTCATTAAAAATAGCATTAGTGATGAGAAGCTTCATAAAGAAGGTTATAACAGAATATGGAATATTAAAATTAGTAATAAATGCTATGAAATTTTTGAAGAAAAGATTTGGAAGATTTTTAAAAAAAGAAAAAAGTTTACACCAAATATTTTGGCTGAGGAAATGGGAAAATTTTTGATAGAGGATGAAAACGCAAACAAAAAAAATTCATTCTTAGTAAGCTGCTATAAAAATAAAATTCCTATTTTTTGTCCTGGCATAACAGATGGTGCAATTGGCTTAAACGCTTATTTTTATAAGCAGGAAAATAAAGAGTTTGAAATAGAAGTTACTGAAGATTTAAAGAAATTAGCAGACATTATTTTAAATGCTGAAAAAACCGCTGCGCTAATACTTGGTGGTGGAATTTCAAAACACCATTGCATAGGGGCAAATATACTGAGAGAGGGCTTAGACTATGCTGTTTATATAAGCACATCAATGCCTTTTGATGGAAGTTTAAGCGGTGCTAGGGCTGAAGAGGCCATAAGCTGGAGCAAATTAGCTGAAAAGGCAAATTATGCAAATGTTGTTTGTGATGTAAGTATTGTGCTTCCTTTTATAGTTAAGCAGCTTGAGGAAGACAAACTACTTTAAAGATTCCAAAAATTCTTTTAGGATATTTTCAAGCTTAATGTTTTTTTCTTTAAGTTCATAATTTACTCTATAGCAGGGAATATCTAAGGCTAATAGTCTTTCAAGATTTATAGGAGTTGCATAGATGATAGCTTCAGCATTGCTTTTGCGAATTGTTTCCTTTAAATCCTCAATTTGTTGTTTACTATAGCCCATTGCAGGTAATGCAAAACTTAAATGCTTATATTTTTGGAAAGTTTCCTTTATTGTTCCTACTGCAAATTCTTTAGCATTTATTATCTCTAAACCTAATTCTTTTGCTTTTACTGTTGCTGCACCATAGGGCATTTCTCCATGGGTAATAGTAGGCCCATCTTCTATACATAGAACTCTTTTCTCTTTAGGATTTTGAGAAAGTATTAATTTGCTATCTGCATGAATAATTTTTGCATCAGGATTTAATTGCCTTGCATTTTCTACAATTATATTAATATCCTCTTCCTTAGCAGAATTTTCCTTATTTATAACTATATAATCTGCAGCAATAAAATTTACATTTCCGGGATAATATAGCTTCTCATGATTTTTTCTTAAAGGGTCTGTTACAACAAAATAGAGGTTTGGTTTAATAAAAGGCATATCATTATTGCCGCCGTCCCAGATAATAACACCAGCCTCTTTTTCAGCTTCTCTTAAAATTTTTTCATAATTCACACCCGCATAAACTACAATTCCATTCTCTATATAAGGTTCATATTCCTCTCTTTCTTCAATAGTACATTCTGCTTTATCTAAATCCTCATAGCTACTGAACTTTTGCACCTCTTGTTTTATTAAGTCTCCATAAGGCATAGGGTGCCTTATTACTGCAACTTTTTTATTAAATTTCTCCTGAAGCAATTTTGCTATTTTTCTAGAAGTTTGGCTCTTTCCGCAGCCAGTTCTTACTGCTGTTACCGCTATAGTTAACTTTTCGGATTTTAACATAAAATCCTTTAAACCTATAAGCTTAAAGTTTGCACCAGCAGCATTAACTAAAGCTGCTCTTTCCATTACATATTGGTTGGATACATCAGAATAAGCAAAAACTACCTCATCAATATTGTGCTGAGAAATTAATTCTGGCAGTTTTTCTTCGGGAAATATTGGAATATCTTCCTCATAATTATTCCCAGCTAACTCTTTAGGAAACTTCCTCTTTTCAATACCTGGAATTTGAGTTGCTGTAAAGCAGAATACTCTCTCATTTGGATTATTTTTATAAATCATATTGAAGATATGAAAATCTTTGCCAGCGGCTCCCATAATAATTGCTTTTTTCATTTTTAGCACCTCCTAATAAAATATTTCCTTTCCTCTTAAAAATTCCGAAAGGAATTTTTGAGCATTAATATTCTTTTTGCACAATTTAATTAACATTGTTTCATTATAAATTTTTGTATCTTTTAATAATTTTTTCATGGGCTTTTTAGTTTCCTTTTGTTTGAGTAAATTTTTTATTATATTATTTAGTAAAGGCTCAACTTTCCAATATTTTCTAAATTCTTCAACAACCAATCTTCCATTTTCAATTCTTGGCCCAGCATAACATTTCCTATGCTTCTGCAAAAATTTTTCGCAATGCTCCTTCATTACTAGCTCTGGACCAACAATTTTATGTACCTTCTGCAAAATTCTATTCTCCAAATCTATAATCAGAAGGCAAAAATTCTTTTCATCAGTGAATGGCTGAATTCTAAAGATTCTAAATTCGTTTTTACTTAAGTTTTGGTGAAGGATTTTGCATAAACGTTTTAATTGCCCCCAAACAATTTCAGCAACATATTCCTTTGGATATTTAGCGTATAAAGTGACTAATTCCTTTTCTGAGAGAATTTTTTTAATTTTGTTCAGAGGGATCTTTTTTCTTTCAAAATCAAAAAAGAATTTTTGAGAGGGTTTCTTAAGGAATTCTCTTGATGCAGCAATAAATCTGCAAAACTGATTATAGCTAACGGCGCTTGCAACATTTCTTCTGCTATCGGTAGGGTCAATAACAATAAAATGCTCTTTAAATCTCTCAGCAATTATTTTTTCATTCTCATAATAATGCTCAATATCTATTATGGTTGGTTTTTTCCATTCTGCAGCATTTTTTAGAGTTTCCAAAAAAGTTCCATAATATAAAATTAAAAGTTCAGTAAGATAACCTGAAAAGGAACTTGTTTTGATCTCAGCTCCATAACATTTTATGCCTCTTAAAAATTGTTTTAAGAGTCTTACTTCATCCTTTTGTTGCAGGCTTAATTTTTTTTGCAAGTATTTATTATGGAAAGGGGTTCTATCTACTGCAGATCTTATTTGCGTAGTATCTGAAATTTTAAAAGAGGGGACTATTTCAACATCAAAATTTTTGATAATCCCTCTCACATAAGGGTGTTGTGCAAAAGCAAGCTCATACTTATTCTTTCCAAATACTTTTTTTGCTATCCTTAAACCTTCTTTGCGAAATTCCTCATCACTCAATGCAGTAGGAAATAACAGAAAAATATCAATATCCCTATTATCTTTTAAGTGCGTATTTCTTGCTACTGAACCCGCAACAACAACATCAATATGTTTTCCTTTTATTGATTTTATTTTTAGCAAAAGCTCCTCTATAAATTTTTTTTCCTCTTTGAGCTGCCTTTGATCAGGCTTTATTTTCTGTAAAATTTTTTGGAGAATTTTCTCATATTTCATATTCCTAAGGAGATATAAAAAATCTTTTATATAAATGTTCCCATACTTAATTATGAAGCCTTTGCAAATTAAAGATAAAAAGCTTACCGAATATGGAGATGTTACTATCTACAGAGGGTTTCCTCAGAATTTTTATGAGTTGAAAGAAGAAAAATTTTCTGAACAAGAGGTAGAAATTGCAGAAAGTTTAATCAAATTTTTTAAAAAAGAAAAAGGTTTTGGAGAGATTGAAAAAAGATTAAATAAAATTGCTAAAGAGTTAAGGGAGATTTTTGAAATAATTTTATCAAAAGAGCTAATAATTAATCTTTCTAAGCAGAAAGATTATGAAAATATTTTTGCAAAGCTTTCAAATGCTCTTAAAAAATTCGGAATTAAAAATTATTCCAAACTTGCAAAGCACATTATTGATAATTCAATAGGCTTTGGTGTTTTGAAAAAAATGATGGAAGATAAAAATTTAGAGGAAATTATGGTAAATCCCGAAGGAAATGTATTTATATTTCACAGAGAGTTTGGTGTTTGTAAAACAAACTTGAAGTTGGATGAAAATTTTTTGGAAATTTTACTTAAGAGGGTTTCTAACTATGCAAATAGGCCTTTTGATGATATGCATCCATTATTGGATGCAAGGCTCCCGGACAAAAGTAGAATTAATGCTACGCATAAGTACATTACAAATGGCTATGCCATCACAATAAGAAAATTCCTACCTAATCCGTATTCAATAGTAAGTCTAATCGAAAATAATACTATGAGTCCTGAATTGGCTGCATTCCTCTGGGTTTGTGTTGAAGGGCTAAATATGGACCCGCAAAACATTATTTGTACTGGCGGTGCTGGTTCAGGCAAGACTACTACTCTAAATGCACTAACTTCATTCATAAATCTTAAGGAAAGGATAATAACAATTGAAGACACTTTAGAATTAAATTTAGTAGGTAGAGAAAATTGGATTCAGATGGAAGCAAAACTACCAATACATGGAAAAGAAATAACAATGGATGATTTACTCAAAAATGCATTAAGGATGAGGCCTGATAGAATAATAGTTGGTGAAGTAAGAGGAAAGGAAGCTGAAACCTTATTTGTCGCAATGGACATTGGGCATAGGGGTTGCTTAGGAACATTACATGCCAATACTGCAAGAGAAATGCTTATAAGGCTCAAAAACCATCCTATGAACGTTCCCGAGCAGATGTTGCCATTATTAAATTTAATTTTAGTACATAATAGAATTTATCATCCTGAAAAAGGCCTTATAAGAAGAATTTCTCAGGTTGCGGAAGTAAGCCGAATGGGGGAGAAGGTATTATTAAGTAATTTGTTTGAATGGGATTATAAGAAAGATGAAATTAAGAGAAATGATGTGCCTAGTGAAATTTTACAACAGCTAAGCTATAAAACCGGGTTAAGTGTAAAAGCAATTATGAATGAGATTGAAGTAAGAAAGCGAATTTTGGAGTGGATGTTAGAAAACAATATTAAAAGCCATGAAGATGTATTGAAAACTATACAGAGCTATTATTATGATCCTGATTCTTTATTGAAAAAAATATCTAAATTAAGCTAACAGAAAATATTTCTTTGTATTCTGGTGCTGGAGCTTTAAGGAAGGATTGCATCAGTGAAATTTTTTCAACAATAATTTCCTGGCAGAATTTCTTTTTAGAGAGTTTTTCCAATATTCTTTCTATTTTTTTACTCGGCCTTCTAACTCTGCATATAGTAACATGCGGGTGAAATCTCTCATCATAAATGCCTAATGAATTTTGAATTTCTTTAGATAATTTATTGAGTAAATTATTTTTAGTATCTACATAAATCCAAATTACTCTATGGCTAAAATGTCCTAATACGGAAAGCTTGATTTTAAATTTTTCAAATTTTATCTTTGAGAGTTTATTTTTAATTTCATTAATTTTTTCTTGAGGAATTTCTCCTAAAAAAAGTAATGTAATATGTAAATTCTCTTTAGGGACTACTTTAAAATTTTCATAACGCTTTAATTCCTTCAGAAATTTCTCATTTATTTCCTCTTTAATTTTTGAAGGAATATTTATTGCAATAAATAGCCTGGGCATTTTTAACTCACCTTTAAGAATTCCTTTTCAAAAAGTTTTAATCTCCTATAATTCCTCTCTAATTTTTTATTAGCTATTTGCAGTTGCTTCCTAAAACAATTTTCGCATATTTGAAAATCTTTATACTTAACCAATAAGCTCAAACTCTGTGTGCCTAATAATTCAATTATATATTTTCCTTCTTGGGCAACCATTATGCCCCCTCTTTTAATTCCTGCTTTATGCATTGCTGTAATAATTTTTTTTGCATTTTCAAGAGTATCCGTGCCAATATGTAAAATAAACGGTTCCTGCTTAAACCACAAATATTTATCTTTGGCATCAAAATCTCTTATTTTAGGGAAAATTTCTTCAAATGAAACTTTTCCGTGTTTTTTAAAGATAAATTTTGACTCTTTTTTGCTTTCACTAGTAGTTGTTTCTAAAAGGATTATTCTTCCAGCGCAACTACTAGCTGTAAAGAATTTATCTAAAGAATTTACTTTTTTGAGAAAAGGAATAAGCTGCTTATCAACCTTACTCTCTTTTAGTGCATTATTTAGCATTTCTGCATATTTTCGTTTTAGCATCTTAAACCTTATTGATGCCTTATCTTTGAGTTTTTCTTTCTTTTCCATAAACTAAACACAAACATAATCTTTTAATCAATTTTCAAATTGTTTTTAGTATGAAGAAGTGTTTTTTTGCAATAGTTTTAATTTTGCTCTTTAGCATTAGTTTTGCAGATATTAAAATTATAACAAAAAGCGGTATTTTAAACCTAAAAAATAATGAAGAAATTGAATTGGGAGAGGTGCATAACGGAGCATTACTTATAATTAAATTTTCAAGAGAAGCGGGGAAAGGAATCAGCTGGGATTCTGTTAAGGCTTTAGAGGGCTATTTGCCGTTATATTGGAAGGCTTTTAATGACTATAGCATAAATGATAAGTTTTTAGAATTAGGCATTGGAATTCCTAAAAATGCTGAACAAGGAGCATATAAACTTAAAGTAAGGTTAATTGATAACGATACTAAATATGCAGAAACTATATCTTTAAGTATTATAGTAAAACACAAGTTGTTAAATGCACATTTAAAAAGTATTGAACCTCCATTACAAGGAAGGCCTTTTAAGATTGTTATTGAATTTGAAAATAACTCTATTGCAAAACATTTAGTAAAAATTAAAGATAGCTTAAATAAAATAAAAAAAGAAATTTCTGTGGATAGTGAGAGCATTTCTGATGTGGAAATTGAATTTTTGATGGAAGATTACGGGAAAAAGGAGTTTTATTTAGAAATAGAATCTTTGGAAAACGAAACTAAAATTTATATTCCTTTAAGTATTGATGTAAAACCCAGCACCATAGAAAAATTTAGGCCGATCAAAAATAGTTTTGCAGCTTTTGCACTTAATTTGCTGCCTTTTTACCTATTTTTTGAGCTACTGATAAAGTGCTTACTATGAAGGAGAAATTGAAAATTTTTGCCGAGAAGATTGAAGAAAAAATTTTAAGCGGTGAAATTAAAAATAAAGATGATTTGCATAAGGAAAAATTGGAATTGTGCAGACAATTTGCATTTAAAAAATTCCCTAAAAATTCTGAAATTCTAAAATTTATCAAAAATAAAAAGGCAAGAAAGCTGCTTATAAAAAGGCCTGTAAGAAGTTTAAGCGGTATTGCTGTTGTTGCAGTAATGGCAAAGCCATACAAATGCCCTGGAAAATGCATATACTGTCCTGAAAGTTTAATTGAAGCTGAAGTCCCTAAAAGCTACACTGGCTTAGAACCTGCAACAATGAGAGCCTTAATGTTCAAATTCAACCCTTATTTGCAGGTTGAAAATAGGCTTAAGCAGCTTGAGGAAATCGGCCATAGTACTGAGAAAGTAGATCTTATTATAATGGGCGGTACTTTTTTGGCAGCCCCAAAACAGTATCAAACTTATTTTGTTAGAGAGTGCATCAATGCAATAATTGGAAAAAGATTCGGAAAATTTTCCAAAGCAAAAAGTGCAGCTGAAAAATCTAAAAGAAGATTAATAGGTTTATGCATTGAAACTAGGCCAGATTTTTGCAAAAAAGAGCACATAAATAGAATGCTACACTTAGGTGCAACAAGAGTTGAATTAGGAGTGCAATGCTTAGATGATGAAGTTTATAGGAAGGTATATAGGGGACACACTCTTAAAGATGTGGTTGAGGCAACACAATTGCTGAAAGATTCAGCATTTAAAGTATGCTATCATTTAATGCCTGGAATGCCATTTACAACACCTAAAAAAGAGTTAAAGCAGTATAGGCTTTTATTCAAAGATAAAAGATTTCAGCCTGATATGCTAAAAATTTATCCTTGTTTAGTTGTGCCAAATACTAAGCTTTATGAGATGTGGAGAAATGGCAGCTATAAACCTTTAGATGATGCTGAGGCTGCAAAATTTATTGCAAAGCTCAAAGCGTTTGTGCCAAAATATGTAAGGATAATGCGCATTCAAAGAGATATTTCTGCTAAAGTAATTGCAGCGGGAGTGAAAGCAA